>NZ_JBBOOM010000002.1 GCF_038003085.1 Psychrobacillus sp. FSL K6-2836 | reverse complement strand
ATTGGTTCTGTAAAGCCTTGAACTAGCCCAATAATAATCATTTTAATTATTAATATTATATCTAATTCTTCCATTTTCTTCCCTCACAAATTCTCAAGTAGTTTATAAAGACGAATAAGAAACAGGAATTGTTTCCAAATAATTTTATACTATATTAATATTTTAATAAGAAAAAAGGCGTTACTCCTTCTTGAAGTAAACATCCGAAGTAATAATAGAAAGACCTATAAGAATCTGAAGAACACTTAAAAACTTTGCTTACCAAATTAAGCTGTTTTTTATTAGAAATCTTCCATTGAAGTGGATTGGCACACCTACTCCGTTTTTTTCAGCATGGATGTGTAAATGTGGTTCTGATGTATTTCCTGAATTGCCAACTAACCCGATTGGCTCTCCTTTCTGTATACTTTCCCCTTCTTTTACAACAACAGTTCCTTCTTGCATGTGCGCGATATAGACATTTACATTTTCCTCCTCACAGAGTAAGTTGAGGAAATTTCCTTCTACATTTTCAGAATCAGCATCGGGAGGTGTCAAATCTGGTAAATCATTACGGACTTCGAGTACGCTACCGGTACATGGACTATATAATTGTTCTCCATATGTGACGAATTTATCAAGTTCCTCTGGGTAAATACCAGCTGCTCGGATCCCGAATTTATTCAGCTTAACTATGTCTAAAGCATATTGCTGACTGGTATAAGCATTATGATAATTAATAAGCACATGATTTCCGCCCTGACCAACATAATATGTCCCATTTTTCAGCGGAAAGTCGAGTTCAATTGCTACATCTTTAGTTGTAAAACCACTGAATATCAAAACATTATAAGCACCGAAAACAAGTAAAAGAAGGAGATTGTAACTAAGAGACATCTTCTGTCTACGGTTGAATTTGATGCGAAACGGTAGAGATTGTACTTTTTTCCATGAATTATGCGTCGACAGTAACAAAAAGAACAGCATTATGAATCTTAGATAATAACTGAACCAATCCCATGACGATGAAAAAAATAACCAAGTTGTAAATAACACTGTAAACATTGCCTGCGCTAACCAATTCAATTTACTAGGGAAAGTCCCTTTCCATAATGAAATAATAAACACAGTCGGTAATATCAATTGGAATACGAATAGCTCCAAAATTGCGAGGGTCATAAGCAATCTCCTTGTCCTCAAATAGGGTGTTTTTGTATAGTATGTCGCTATTATCACTATTGTTGATATTAGCAATCTCTTATAATACTTGAGTAGTTCTCATATAATAACTTACTTGGACAGCTTTACAGTTATACCTGCTTATTGAACTAAACTTCTGCGTTAGTTCAATAAGAAAAAAAGGCTTTCCCCTTCTTGACGTTAAGCCTCCGGTATTTTAGTACACCACTTCACAAACTATTTAAATTAAGAGAGTTATTCTCCATTTTTATATCTATTATCGCCCATCATATAGATGTTAGAACTTTCTCCTGGTTTTGCATTTGAATTAATTGAATTCTGATTATTGTTATTAATTCTCTTATTTCTTCTGTCAACTAGTAAAGCAAAGGCGATAATAATAAAAAGAATAATAAGCACTATTAACCAAATCATATTTATCCCTCCTTTATTTACAGTATATTCAAACCATTTAAAACTACAAGCATTTTAAAGGATTTTTTTATGGAACTAAACTGCTACTTTAGTTCCATAAAAATCAGGCTTTACCCTTCTTGAAGTAAAGCACCAGTTAGCTTAATAATATTGCTTCTGATTAAGAAATCATGTCGTTTTTTTACATTTGGAAATTCACTGTATTAATTTTGTTCAAATTTTTAATGCAACTTTCCAATTTGGTAGTGGTTCATAATTTCCCTCTTTTAAAATGTGTTTTTAGTGATTTTCTACACACTTATTTAGCTAACCTGCCGTGGTAGTTCAATTAAAAAAAGAGTTGCCTAAGGAACCCATAATATTCGAATAAATAGACATTATTCTTGAGATAAATTTAACCAACTTTTTTTATCAATTGATTGGATTTTATACTTTGAACCAATTATATCTAACATTCTTTGATAAGTTTTAACATCCCAAGAATCATCCACATGCTCATATAAGTCTTTTTGTATAAATTCTTGAGTAATATAGTTTGTAACAGAACTAATGTCAACTAACTCTCCAAAAAACTGTCTTAACATAATCGACTCCTCTTTTTCTAAAGGTTCATCTGATAGGAAATAAATTCTAAATACATTAACAATTACATTTATATCTTCGTCATCTAAAAAACAAAGTGGCTCTAACTTTTTATCTTCTTCTGTAAAGGGTCCTCTAGTATCTTCAATAATGACATAAGCGAGCATTTTATCATCTTTAAAGAAACGAAAAACTTCTAAATCTCGTAATCTTAGTTTTCTATCGATTGAAATCATTTATTTCACCTATCCGAATATGAATTTAGGAACTGCGGTAATATCTGTACAACTTCTTCACTTTATACAAATTACCATTATGAAACTATAAAAAATAATCATTTTCTTATCCAACTAAACTACCGCGTTAGTTCAATAAGTTTTCATTTATTCTATTTCTTCTTTCGGATTACGTCTGCCTATTAAAAAACCTAAAATAAGACTTATTAAAAGCAAAGAATATCCATTTGGAGAAAAATCATTCTTCATAAATCCTCATATAAGCCATCCTATCAAAGAACCCAATATTAAAAATATGGACTTTTCACTATCCTCCCCCCTCTATCTATTAGATAATTTCTCCAATCGTCTTCGAATTCCTTCTTCAACTAAACTACTGCGTAAGTTCAATAAGAAAAAAGCTTTACTCCTTCTTGAAGTAAAGCACCCGTTACTTTTAGTGTAATTCTTCACAATCTTCTATTTCTAATTAATCTTATTCGATAATAGATTCTTAAACTTGTGAGCACCAATCCAATGATGAAACCTATTGCCAATAAAATTATCGCAGCTGGCCAAAGACCGAATGCATCTAACGTGGTGGAACTGTTATTTTTTAATATAGGGAGAATAAATAATAACCATCCTATACCAAGGACAGGTATCAATTGCGGAATTAAACGAAGATAGAATTTCCAAGCTACATGCTGGTTACGTTTTTTCGTCCATTTTTTACTTCTTCTTATACCTCTGATTCCTAATATCAAGTAAATCAATGTGATAACACCAAGTGATAAATCTATCATTTTAGGAATTGAAGATTTTATTTCGGTTTTTTTTCCCTCTGTCAATTGAATAACTCCAGAACTGATCTCATATGCATGTTCGAATGTAGGAGTGAAACTATTCAATAAAACGGCAACCGCATAGCCGCTACTTGGAACGATATCTTGTTGGGATTGAAAAGTAGAGTTTGAGCCGCTATGAGAAATGCGAGCTGGCTTAATATTTAGGGAGCTTAAAGACCAACCAAGTCCATATTTCCCATTCCTAGATTGTGGTAAATAGGACTCTTTTAGTAACTCTTGTGATAGTAATTGTTCTCCTTTTTCATTTTTTCCGTCGTTTGTATGCATAGCTAACCATTTTCCCATATCACTAGCAGTCGTAAAAATACTCCCTGAACCACTGAACATTTTTTCAAGCTCTGTCCATGGCATTGCCGTACCATATAACGTGACATATCCTCGAGGTATTTCTAATTTTTTTGTAATATCCCCAGAGTTAACTACCGAGATGGAATCATTCATTCCGAGCGGTGTGAACACATTTTCTGTTAGGTAGTCATTTAACCCCATTCCACTTATTTCTTCTACTAAATAAGCTAATGTCCAGTAGTTTGCATTACTATAAAAATACTTTTCTCCAGGGTTGGATTGTAGTTTCCAATCATGCAGACGTCCTACACCTTCTTTTAAGGTATTCGCTGGTGCTACAATGGTAGGATTCGGCAGACCAGATGTGTGACTCAACAAGTGACGTACAGTCACCTGTCCCCACCTTTCATCACCTAGTTTTAATTCAGGAAGATAATTAATAATAGGTTCATCCAATTTTATGTTTCCTGCATCAACCAATTGTAAAACCGCAAATGCAGTGAATGGCTTTGTACCAGAAGCAATACCAATAATAGACTTTGCTGTCAGTGGATCTCCGTCAGAATCATGACCAAATCCTTTTTCATATAGTACCTTTCCATCCTTTATGACTACGATAGCAGCACCAGGCAGCCCGTTGTTCTCTATATAATTCGTAACATACTCATCCACTTTTCCTGTATCGAACATTTCATCAGCCTGAGCTAGTAAAGGAACAAACAATAGAGGAATCGAAATAATTAATATCAATAAAAAAATAAGACTTTTGTTTTTAGACACAATCTTTCCTCCTTTCTTCATTAGTTTTTTATTAAGCTACTGACTTCCATTCACAAACTATCGATAATTCGCCATCATTTAGCTGGACTATAATTGTCCCATTCATTTTTTCCATCAAGCTTTTCACAATCGACAAGCCTAAGCCGGTACTTGTACCCGAACGTGATTGATCGACAGTATAAAATCGGTCAAACATACGCTGGGCAGCTTCTTCGGTTAATGAATGTGCATCATTTTTCACGATTAGTCTTGCCATTGAATCTTTTTCCTCAAGACTAATTCTGATATTTCCATCTGAATAGGCAATCGCATTGGACATCAGATTTTCAAAAACTCTCTTTACGGCTGAATCATCAGAAATAATGAATATATCCGTTTCTGGCATTGTTATGCTAGGTTCCATATTTTTTTCATTTAAACGGTCATAGAAGCTCATTAATATATCAAAAGTAATCTCCTTGAGATTGACTCGCTCAGACTTTAGATGGTATTCGGAGGATTCAATAACACTCAGCTCAAAGAATTCCTTTAACAATACTTCTAGTCTTTTTGCTCGGTTGAATGCGATCGATAGTAATTCATTTTTTTCTTCAGCTGTCAGATTATCCGCTTCAGCCATCTGAATGTACCCCAGTATAGAAGTTAATGGTGTTCTCAAATCATGGGACATGTTTGCAACAGCGTGTTTATGTTCATCTTTAAAACGCACTCTTAATCGATTCTCCGTCACATGCAAATCAATAAGCTTATTAATTTCTAGTCCCAGATTTTCTATATCTTTATCAATAAGCGCCATATCAATTTTTTTATTAGTTTTTCGATCGTTATAGAATTGTAGCTGTTTTCCGATCTTTTTCACTTCTTTCTTTACCGAACATAAACGCGTGAGCAAAAATACTGTCGCTAAAGATATGACGATGATTACATAAATCAATGCTCCCACCTGCCCACCTCAGAATTACTTAATTTCTTTTCGATTAATCATAAAAACTCCACATAATATGATGACAAAGAAGGATACGACTCCGATAAGAATGGATTTTATCATCTCAGCTTTTGTTAGTGTGTATCTGAATGCCTCACTAAATTGAGAGAAGAAAGTATTCTCATACACTATTTGGATTAATGGTGCAGTAATTAGTTTTTCGATTGCAAACATCATTACTACAAGCAAAAGAGTAAAAATAATCGTTTTCCCGCTATCTTCTGCCGCAATTGCTATCAATGATACGATTGCTGTAAAACTTAAAAAGTGCAAGGCAAATAAACTGTATGCTCTACCTAAGTACATTAGATTTGGAAGGCTTATTATATCCCCATGTCCAAATAATAGGACCATGGTAATTGCAGTTATCAATGCAATCAGGATCGTTACAATAAATGCTCCAAGCGTAAAAACAAGATACTTTGCTATAAAAATAGTAGATCTTTTATTACCGCTCAACATTTGATTTTTGATTACCCCGTTTTGTGTAAATTCAGTGGAGATATAAAAACCGGCCAACGTACTGACGAAGAAGTTAAAGAATAATGGGATTGAAAATGGCGATAAAGCATTGAATTCGCTTAACCCAGCTTTATCAAAATCAGTTCCAGTTAGTAGCCACCAGTCCATTAATATTAGGCAATGTAACAATGCACTTAATCCGGTAACACTTGCGACTAATACCCAAAATGTTTTATTCCGAGATAATTTATATAGTTCTGCTCTAATTAGATTAGTCATGCTCTACACTTCCTACCAGCTTTGAAAAATAGCTTTCGAGACTGTCACCCATAATTGAAAGATGTTCAATCACAAAACCATTTTTGGTTAATATTTGTGAAACTTTCCGAACATCATCAAAATCACTATATAGTTTAATCATTCCATCTGGCATTACCTCAAAATCAGTAGTGAATAGATTATTTTCTAGTACAGCTGCTCCCAAAGACGGATCATCCACTTTAATTTGCAAATGTTGTCTGTTTTTTTCATCTAGTTCTTTTGATGTAAGCTCTTCTAATAGTTTCCCTCTATGGATGATGCCAAACTTAGTTGCAAGTTGATGGAGTTCACTTAATATATGGCTTGAAATTAAAACAGTAAACCCTTTTTCGCGATTTAACTTTTTTATAAGTTCCCTCAGTTCGACTATTCCCATAGGATCTAGCCCATTTGTGGGCTCATCCAGAATGAGGAATTCTGGATCACTCAATAACGCAATAGCTAAACCAAGTCTTTGTTTCATGCCAAGTGAAAAGTTTATCGCTTTTTTATTTCCTGTATCCGCAAGACCTACAAGTTCAAGTGTTTTATCGATACAGTCTTTTCCTGGTATACCTTTTTGCATTCGATGAACCTCTAAATTTTGTTGGGCAGTCATATTGAGAAAAAGTGCAGGGTTTTCGATGATTGCTCCCATTCTTTTCTGTACTTCTGTTAACTTGTAGTTATCATTTCCAAATAGTTCTATGGATCCGCCTGTTGGGAAGATAAGTCCTGTTATTAACCGTAACATCGTTGATTTTCCAGCACCATTTTGTCCGATGAATCCATAAATTTCACCTTTTTTAATCGTGACATTGATGTTTTCAATCGCAAAGTCATTTTTATATTTTTTTGTCAGTTTATTGGTTCTTAAAATATATTCACTCACATACATAACCTCCTTCGTTCTTCCATTAGTATAGGGGTTAATTTGTAAGAAAACCTTAAGATGAACCTTAAGAAAATCTTAAGATTTAAGACGATAGCCCATGCTCCAAATGGTTTCTATATATTCTTCATTTGGATTTGCTTTGGAGAGTTTGTTCCTTAAATTACTCATATGAACATTTACTGTATTATCATCACCGTGGAAAGGCTCATTCCATACACTTGCAAATAGATTTGATTTTGAGAAGATTTTTTGTGGGGATGCCATGAGAAGGGCTAATATTGCATACTCGCGAACGGTCAATGAAAGCTTTGTACCATTCACTTCCACTGTTTTCGCTTCTACATCAATTTGAATATCCTTGTGTGTTAACTGCTCTCTCGCGGGAGTTTCCTTGCTTTTTTTGTATCTTCTTAACAACGAATCAATACGAGCCGATACTTCTTCTACATCAAAAGGCTTTGAAATAAAATCGTCTGCACCAGATCTTAAACTATCGATCTTTGTCTGCTGTCCGTTTTTAGCAGAAATAATAATGACTGGAGTAGATTCTCTCGAGGCGATTTTTTCAAGGATTTCTTCCCCTGTCATTCCTGGAAGCATTAAATCCAACAAAACCAAATCCCACTTCTGTTTGTCTATATATATCATCGCTTCAGTGCCAGAATAGGCAGGCTGTGGGAAATAATTACTATTCTTAATTATTCTACATAACAATTGATTAATATCATTATCATCTTCAACGACTAAAATGTTTATTTTCTGCTGTTTCACTTATATCCTCCCTTTCATCTTTGCTTAAATAAAGTATCGTATTACTAATCCTGCGATAATTGGGTTTCTGACTGATACCAACCAACACTTTTAACCTCTAATAGAATTGAACCAAAAGCAATATGGGCATGTAATACGTTTTTTCGTACTTGACTAGACCAATTTGTTTGATACGAGCATGTATCTGTTAATAGAATATATCCTTTTTACCGTTGTATCAATTTCCTCCTCAAGCTGTCAAAGGAACATTTTCTATTATTGCCATAATTTCTTAACTGCATTGAAAACTTGTTTATCCCCTTCTCTAACGTTTTCCATTAAAACTGTGTTTCTATTAGAAGTACATTGCTGCCTATTCAACAAACCTACTACGATAGTTCAATAAGAAAAAGCTACCATTAAAGGCAGCCATTTGTATACTAAAGTACACGATAGTTTAAGTGTAATACTTCACAATTCCCTCCAGTGTGCCCCTGCTACTTAATCAAGAACCTCTCCCCTTTTTCATCAAATGTATGCTTAAAATCAAATGCAAAAGGAGTTGGACCCAACTGAATATAATATATGTTATACTTCGTTTTTCGTAAAAACCCTCATTCATTAATAATCTTCAATTCGAATACGGTTTTTCTTGAATTTACCTACCCCTTGCCCAAATCCGATACTTCATCAAGAAAATGATATATCCATTCTAGAAGCAACAGATTTCATTGAACAAGAAGCATCTAAAGTTTTTAGTTTTATAAATGAAAAATTCGGAGAAACACTAGGTAAGCACTTACGCCATCGGATGATGTAGTAGGTACACCTACACCTAATTAAACCTTTATTCTTGGTTAAAGTGCCATAGCTTTTCTAAAGGAATTTCAGACTCTTTGAAACCATATTTAGTTAACATAATTCGTTCTATCGCTTTTTCTGGTTTTTCTTGATACATCTTAATAATAACTTCACAATGTGCCAATGCTAAATGTTCAGTCAGCATTCGTGCAAATCCACCAAGTATTTCTCTGTGTTCATCTTTAATAGGTTCTTTTGAGAAATATGTAGCAGATACATAATTTACACGTTGGTCATCTTCTTCATAAATTAGCTCAGGCATTTCAAACTCCTCAAATGTTGCTGGTCGAAACTCATCTAATAAGACTAAAGAATAATGTTGGTTACTGATCCGGATATCCCAAACTTCAAAGTCTTTTAATCTTATTTTACGTTCAAAATAATCAATCAAGTTCATAGTTCCGCCTTTCAAATAATATAGACAAAACGTTTAAAGAAACCACCAATTACTTTAATATTTCTGCCAAAATAGAATAATAAGCGGCTGTTCTTTTTATGAAATTGCCTCAGAAATTCAGATTACGCCATTTAATATATAATTCCTCTTTACTCCAATTTTTAACTTCTTCTTCAACAAAACTTCTCCGGAAGCATAATAAGAAAAAGGAACCGTCTAAGCCGTTCAATAATCATCAAGTAAAGCACTCGTTAGTTTAACAAGCACTAAGAATTAGATAGACTTTTATTTGCCAGTTCAACTTCTTGAATACAGTACTCATCATAGAGTAATTTGATTGCATCAATAATTATTTCATCTGCTAATTGATCTTTGTATCGATTTGGTAAATCCTTTGCACCTAAAACATATAATAATGGGTTTTTGGAAAACTCACCCATTATTCCAATATCAACTATTACATTATCTAATCCGCCAGTCATATGATTTAAGAATTGACTTGGAATACCCTCTATATCACCTCGTTGCCTAACTAAACCATTAATAACTGGAATCCATAAATCAGGAGTAGTTTGGTATCCTTGATGTATTAAACGTAAAAGTTCTAACATCTCAATCAATTTTCCATTGTTATCCAAGTCTCTGGGATTTTGAGTAATATTTATGTTATTAAAATAGGATTTTATTTTATTGTTAATCATTTCCCATCCACCACAAAAATGAACAATTCTCTCTGCTACAAAGCTATCGTGACAGGCTATCATCACCTCTACCGCATCTTGGAGAGCTAAGAAATCTCTGCCCTGAAAGTGAGGATATACTTCGTAGCTATCTTCTTAGGGATTGAAAATTATATCTTCAACGATATCAGTCCATTTATAATGTCTTTCTTCAACCAGTTTAGCGATACAAAAGGCAATAGCAACTTTTGCTGCAGATGCAAGAGGTACTAATAATCCTTTATTTAATGATAAAAGTATATCTTGTTTTGAATGAGAGTAAATAATAATTCCCACATCACCTGACTCTAATTCCTTTATTTTATCAAGAACTTGCTTCATTTCCGAACCCCACTTCACACTATTTTCTATTTACTAATTCTCTCTGTAAATTTTTCCTTGTTTAACTAAAGTACCAGGTAGTTGAAGACAAAATTATTCTTTAACCATCCATGTTATTGATTGAATAATAATATCTGGTCTATCAATATGTATTGAATGACTTGCCTCTGTTGCTATTATTAATTTACTATTTTGAGATAGATTTACTTGGTTCATAATTAGTTCTTGCCACTTTTCTTCAAATAACCTTAACTCCCACTCTGGTAAACCATCCTTAGTTCCTAACCTAATATTATGTTCTTTATCTCGACCAATTACAATTAAAGGAATATTAGGAAATTCTCCTAGGTTCTTAATAGTATCTGCGTCCTGCTTCCAGTTGCTAATTTCAGAGTGCATTGCTTTGTATAAAGAAGGATTTATCTGGAAATTTATTAATCGCTGCTGTACAAAAAAAGGAAGTTTTTTTTGTTTTTCTGTGAGAGTAGGATTAATTATTTCTCTTAATTCTTCTCGATCCATTCGAGAATAAGCATCACATTTCTCCAACCAGATCTCATCGGTTGAACCTTCATTCAATACTGGTATATCTAAATTGTCTAAGACCTTTAAATCAATAGAAGTCGAGTCAACTAATACTAGTCCTGCAACTTTTTTTGGATGCTTTTTCACAAAATGCTGGGCACATAAACCTCCATACGAATGACCAACTAGTACCACGGGTTCAAGAATTCCAAGTAGAAGCATCAACTCATTTATTTCATTTACGACTGCTTGTGTATTACGGATTTCGTTTCGAATTTCACTCTCACCAAGTCCAGGTCTATGAAACAAGACTACTCTGCTTGATTTGCTTAATGCCTCTATTACATCGTACCACTCATCAAAAGAGCAACCCATCCCTGTTAGGATAATTATTGGTGTACCATTTTTCCCTTTTTGAAGAATCTCCATTTTATTATGATTAATTGTTAAAAATTCACTAATATTACTCACCCTCGCTTATATTTTAATATCAATAGATTGATGCTCTTAGCCTGAGGCATCAGTTCAAGAAGGTTTGAATGACATGTCCAACAAATTTTCATCGTATTCTTCTGAGTAGTAACTTTTCAATAAAATTTCAATTATACCTTTTTTACCTAATCATCCTGTTAAGTTGATGTAGAAAAAAGAGACAAACTTATAATTGCAAACTCATAGAAACTGTTCTTATGTTAAATCCCATTCTTTCGTACAGTTTAATCGCTTGGTTCTCTGCAAATGCACTAAGTCGAACTTCTGAGTATCCATTTCGTCTTAGATGGTCAATGGCAGTTCCCATTAACAGTTTAGAAACTCCATTCCCTCTAAAATCTTCTATAACAAATAGTTCATATATAAAACCATTCATTTTGTCATTAAATTGGTCTTTACTAGCACCAATTAGAATCCAACCCATCAATATTTCGTTATCTGTTGCTATTAAATAATAGCTTCCCTTTTCCAATAGTGGTTCAATAAGACATTTGACCTTTTCACTTGTAGGTTTTACTTCACCCAATGTGCCATCAAATATGGCTTGTGGGGAAAGTAATAGAACTTCTTTAAGTTCTGTATCATTAGGTTTTCTAATATCCATTAATAAGATCATTCCTTTTCTATATTCTTTTATGAATTTTATATTAAACCTGGTGAACTTCTTTAAGAAAATTGATACCTGATCAGCAAACTTGCCGCTATTTTAAGTACAAATCTGAACTAAAAAAGAAAAAAGGCAATCTCCGTAGTAGAAGAATCACCTTATGTTATTAATTATTTTAAAGCAACCTTCCGTGCTTCATAGAATTCTTTAATCGTTGAGTACCGTTTATATCGATTGTTCTCTACAGCTCTAATTGCTATTTCGTATAATTTGGGACTGGATTTCCACTTTGAAAATGAATGATCCATTTCTCCACCTAATAGCCCAAATGCTATTGCTCCCATATTGAATACATTTGTCTTGGAATCAATAGGATCCCCTAAAGTGAACTCCTTTGGGGACTTAAATCTTAAGATCCCCAAAAATGTTCCCCTAAATTATTTACAGAAATTTTTTAACCAAAGAAAATTTTGATTTTCTTGTAATTGAAAGCTCGCTTTGTCATTTGTAAATGTAATTGGATTAATACGTTCTATACTATTCAAAATATGATCCTCCTAATTGAAGTAAGAATCACGTAGTTTATAAGGGAAATGATACCATATCCTTTTATTTGAATAAATTCCCACTAATCATAATCGTCATTTTCATTAAACAAAGCCTCCTTACATACTAGTTAAGGAAAATAATACCATATATTTATTAAAAAATCCTTTATTTTTCGTAAATTCACACTATTTTTTAATCTAAACTAAGTCGTTAGTTTAACGTGTAACATTTAACATTGATTCTGCTAAATCTTCTTGATGTTTTTGACGTAAAATAAATCATCAAAATGATGAGCATGTTTAAATAAAGCACCGGTGCACTATTTGTGAGGTAAAGGTTTTTCTGGTCGGTTAGAGCAATATTTACAATTAGGGTCACTACATTTTGATCCAACCCAACTATTACATTTAGGACAAAAATACTCATCAAAATCATCATAATAAACTAAATTAAACTTGCAATTAGAACAAAATTTTTCTTGTTCAATTTGACCATAGAATTCAAAGCCATCTATTTTAACTTTGCTATTTATTTCAATTATGTCCATAAATATCCTCCATAAAATTAATTAATCTTCTCCCCGTTAGTGAAATATGTCCTCGCCTCTTCGAAACGCACCACGTTACTTCAACAAACCTTATCTTGTAAAAAGTCTAATTAAAACAACAACAATAGCGATAACAGCCCAAATAATGGCTTGTCTTTTTTTTCAATTACAAAACTTCCCACTGAAAGTTTGGAACCTTAGTTTACTATCCCACTGCTTTACTTTAAATACGTTTGAAATGAATAAAAGTTCCATTTTTAAGTAAATATTCCGTTTATAAATATATAAAATCTATTTAAAATAAGAAACAAAGCTCTATACAAAAAGGAGCTAACAAAATTTAAAATTAGCTCCATAAAATTATTTAAGAATTCTCTTCGAATGAAAGACGATACTCGTTTATTTTATGACATAGTTTTTTTCGAAGATTGGTGAGCCACTCTGGATTTTCTTGCGATTCTTCAATGTCAACAGTCCTTATTAACTTAGCAAAGGAAACTAATTTGTGTAATCTCTCGTATCCAGATGACTCTTTAAGTAAATCGATATCGATTGTAGTTTCAGTTTTATAACCCTCAATAAATTTTATAATAATAGGAGAGTTCATACTAAAATCACCTACATCCCTAAGTGCGTAAATTATATCGGCAACATACCAATAGCTTGAACAATCATCGAAATCAAGCATTCCGATTAGGTAGTTATTAAAAACTACATTATCAAGTTCAAAATCATAGTGAATCAACCCGAAATTCTCTTTTGTTACTTTTAAACTATCTGCCCATTTTGAAATTCGTTCCAATTCTCTGTGGGCAGCTGTTTCATGAGAGGGCAGTGTTTCTTTTACTTTTAAAAGATGGTCTTTCCAATCTGACCGATAGACATAATATTGCTCCGGTATATTTTTAAGACACTTGTGCAATTTACCTAAAGATTTTCCCCACAAATAATTCTGTTCAGTCGTGATTTCTTCGATTTCATACTGATCGCCTTCCAGGGCTTCGAAAACAACCGCATAATACGTTCCAATTCCAGTCTCTACAACTTCAAGATATTTTTCATTTAATGATTTCACAGGTTGTGCTACGTTTAAAGAGTTATTTCCTAAATATAGGATGATGTTTATTTCAGCTTCTATCGCATGGTGTTCCCTTTCACAAGATTCATTAAATCGTAAATAATATGTTCTTCCATCTTTTTTGAAGATAAATATAAAATTCGCACTTGCTCGCAAATAAAAAACGGATCCTTGATCGTATCCCCATCTACTTAGGATCTGTTCTGCCAATGGACTTCTCCATTCGCTATCAACTGTTTTTAATACTTTTTTCATCGTACTGAGTTTCATCATATTAAAATTACCTCACTTTTTCTTATTTAATCTTTTATTGTAGTCACTTTTCTTCATCCATAACATTTTGAACTACACAACCGGATTCTTTTTCATGGTTGCAATTATTATTTTAAATCCATTTGATTACCTCCTATTTAATGCTGGAAGCAACCTAAGAAATTAAATATTTGTAAGCTTATTGGTTAAAAAAAGACAAAAAACCACAGAGTTATATAGAATAACCCTGTGGCTCAAATGTTTTATTCAAAGCAAAAAGCTAATGCTTAAATTGCATAGTCGCACATCATAATGAAAAATCATTTTTTAAAACTAATATGAATCCGAATGAGTGAGACGCAATAATTTAATTTCCAAGGTTAACTTCATTAAGTTTCTGAATTGCATGACCTCACTCCTTTCTGTAATATTAAGAATATTTTACCATTTCGATAAATTAAAGTCAACTTAACTTATAGCCGTTTGGAAACTCCATTCACTATAGCAAGTAAAGACCCCGTTTGTTTGAATAATAATTCTAAACATTCATCGAAGGGTTCTTTGCCATATAATATATCCATTTTCATCAAGAGCTTGTGTTTTTATTGTATTTTCATCCATTGCCGATGTTTTCTTGAAAATACTGTACCATCCATACATATTGTCATCTACTTTAAAAATGTTTGCTTTATAAACCTCTCCATTAAATGATACATTCACATCTTTAATCTCATTATTTGTAATTACACCACCAAAGGAGTGATTCATTATTCCATTATTATCGAACGGATCCTCTCCTATTCCGTTATAATCAAAAGTAATTCCATCAACTGGATCTAAAGTAGGTACGCTTAAAAAGCTCTCATACCTTGGTTCTTTCGATGCTACATTAAGATGAATACCTTGCACATCCCTAAAAAGCATAACGTACTTTGTCTCTTCAATTTCCTTATAAAGTATTTCTGTCTCTGGGAAGTAATCCATCGCTACATTTGAATCAAAGATAAATTTCTTTGATTCGAACAGAGAATCTTCTAACCTATCAATATCTTGTTTCAATTGATCAATCTCTCTTTCTAAATCAGTTACAACATCAAGGTCAATTGAGCTGACTTTCCCGTTATCAACAGGATCTATAAAAGATAAAACTGTAATCACGAGTGCAATTATTGCAAATCCCCAAATTACCTCTTTGCTTTTTTTCACTACTTTTCCCCCAATTCAATTCCGCTTGTTTACCTCTTATACTAAATAATCATGACTTTTATGATTCTATAATCAAGTGGCAGATATGCAATGACGATAATGATTAACCATTTCATCAATAAATTCCTCTAAATAGAATTGTATTATTTTTCATTAATTGTAACATTATATCCATTAGGACACATCGTTTCTTTTGTTAAACTAACCTGTACTTTTAGTTCAATAAGAAAAAGCTACCCTAAAAGGCAGCCACTTGTTTTTAAAAGCATTCGTTAGTTTAAGTACAAATACTTCACATTATTTCAGAACTCTATTTCTTAATAGTCCTTTTTTGAAAAGTCAATAATGAAGATGCTGGAGAAAAGGGAAAGAATTTTAACATTTCAAGTGAAAAATAGTCAGTCGTATCTACTTCAGCTTCAATATATTTTACTCCGTTTTCATTGGCAAAGTTTATTTGGGAAGCTGTTAAAAATAACATAAGTCGAACGTCTGTATTCTCCTTAGTTCCTCTCCACCCAAATTCATATTGATTGGGGGTATTCGAATAATGTAACAAGGAATAAGCCAGTATCTCATTATCCTTTAATATGATAAAACTTCCACTTTGAATTGTATCCTCATTAAAAATCAGCTCTTCCCATTTCTGGAAGCTGTGAACTCCAACAGGATTTACCGTATGAGCTTTTTCATAGTTTTCTCTTACAAGATTTATCAATTTTAACTTAAGTTCTTTATGAATAGCTATACTATTTATGTCTTGTATGCAGATATCTTGTACAATAAAATTAGGGAAGACTTCATTAATATCAATCTTTAAGGTTCTTAATAAAGGCATATATGTCCTTCTAACTTCTATAAATCCCATTTTTTCATAGAATGTTTTTAGTCCATAAGATGATTCCCAAATGGAAGTTTGTAGTGGAAATTTAATTTCTTTAAAGTTGTATAAAGCTTCAATCAAAACAGATTCAATTTCAAAACCGATATGTGGTTTTGTAACCATTGCAAAATATGTACAATTCGGATGAAATTCAGATTTCCAAGAAGTTACTAAACCTACCAACATTTCATTCTCATAGGCTTCAAATGTACAGATATTATTCTTAATGTGTACACCTCGTAAAAAGTAGCGATAAGTGAAATCATCATCCCACACCCAATTTGATAATATCTCTTTGATAACCTTTATATTCGGAGATTTATTATATTTTATAACATAGTCACTTCTAAACATTTCCATCACTTCCAGTACAATAATTCTATATTAATCTTCCACGAACCTGCTGCTGTAATTCAATATAAAAAACCTTTACCGCTTCTCGAAGAAAGCACCCATTAGTTTGACTCAAACGACAGTGGTGCATCACAGACTGTAGCACTCCTTACAAGTACCACTAATGGGAGATTAATCCGTCTCTTATTACTCCATCAGCCTTGCCTTTATTCTAACAAGCAGAAGTTGATTTCCTGCTTTACCTATCAACTAAATTTATTAAATCAGAAGGTACAGCTCTTTTTTAAAGTTTTTTCTATTCATCTTTTGTTAGGCCACTTTTTAGATTTTGAGTGTTTTAATTTTCATGGGAGTTTAAAACAAATGATTATAGCCTATAGACCATTATTTCTCCCAAAGCTCGATCAGTCGACCTTCAGGATCTTTAATCCAAATAAACTTTCCAAATTCACTAATCTCTTTTTTCTTTTCAAGATGTACACCAATTTGTTCTAGATGCTTAATAGTCTCGTTTAGATTATGTACTTGGAAATTTAACATCACTTGTTGTTCTGTTGGAAAATAACTGTCATTCTCGGTAAAGAAAGAAAAGACGGTCTCATTTCCTAATTGGGGCTTAATCACTGTTCCATTCCAATTTTCTATTTCAATCTTTAGCACTTCACTATACCATCTTTTTATAACATCCAGATTCTTAGTTCTCCAAAATATTCCACCAAACCCTTTTATCATCGTATCTAACTCCTGTCTGTAAGCTATCGAACACTTTATCTAATATTGCTGAAACTTCTTCATACATATTCGGTATAAGGTATTGATCTCTCCTAACATCAATATCAAAAGATTGATTATTCCTTAGTTCTATGGTTTATAGTATCTTTGAACAGAGACGGATTCGTCAACGTAATATATCTTAGCGAATAACTCCTTTATATCTTTTTTAACAACAAAATTCCATATTTCCATTTCTTTTAAGGATTGCTTATAACCAAGAGGATGTATATGCAATTTTATAACATAATCTTTGATACGATATACCTTTCTCGTAGAACCAATTCCTATAAAGTTTTCTTCTTTACAATACTTAACCCAATTCTCTATTAAGTCTTTAAGCATCTTCTTTTACTCCTTTATCGTTCAATAAGAAAAAGGCTTTACCCCTTCTTGAAGCAAAGCACCCGTTACAGAAATGCTGACTATTATTTTAATAATTTTATTTTTCAACTATCGTGTATTTTTTAGTCCCAACAGTTGAAAATCACTTCCCCGATTGAACGGGGTTGCCAATAGGCTGCCTGCCTCAATTCAACTTCTTCTAAATCATGTTCCTTTTTGGAGAATGGTAAATTTAATTCCTTTTTTGTGAGGACAGTATAATATTCTCCGAAGCCTTTCATTAATGTTGGCAAATCCGTAAATTCAATCACAATATCTTCCCATTTATTGGCGAAGGCAAGATAGGGGTAGTATTCATTTAACAGGATATAAAATAACTCTCCTTTTAATCGAATATTAACTTTAAAGTAATTATGTGGATAGAGAGGACCCTCGAATTTCAGAACTTCTCCTTTAGCTTCTCTCAATACTTCATAACAAATTTTTTTAAATTGTTGTCCGTCTATGACTTCCTCCATATTATCAATAAATCCTGTAATGCCTTTGGGGAGAATCAATAATATCACCTCATTAGCTATTTTTTCTTCCTCTATTATTACCTACGCTTATTCTACTAAACTGCTGCGGTAAATAGGGTCGCAAATCCCTGTAATTAAAAGCCTCCTGAGTCATTAAAACTGAGGAGGGAGAGAATAATCTAGTTGTAAGAATATGCAGTCATTATACCTAAAATATTATCTTCTTGAATCGTATCACTAGCAACCTTATTTCGTTGTAATTTACGACATTTAATGCATTCATGAACAATTTGAAAACCTTTTTTTCCAGAATAGTCCAAACTAATCGGACGCATTAAGCCTTTACAATTGCTTAAACGGTCACCGGGATGATTATCTAAGTGCTTTGAAAATAGACAAAATGGACAATGATTTCGAAAACTTCCATTTGTCAAAGGAGCTACATTTGCTCCACAATTACCACATTGAAAAGCAGTATTTTCTGTTAATCTACTCAACGTTATCTTCCTCCAAGACGAATTTTTCATCTTTGGAGAAAGGGTTCCGTTTGTTTTCCTACTCTAAGTAGTTTCAGGCTTTTAAGGTGAATGTACATGTTCACCGCTTCGTTCTACAAAGCGATTACTTCTAGTTCCTACTTCACAAGAGCTTATTGCATCTCTTGTTCCGGACCTCGATTGACTTTATGAATTTGTATCAACCACTGTAAGACAGATTTCTCCACCTTCCACTAGTAAGTGTTCATCCTTAATCACTGACATTGGCAATCGTCCCCTAAAAGATACGTTTGAGTGTATATAATTGACTCAAGAAACCACTCCGATTTTTCTGTTATTTTAGATTATTCTCTTTACTTATTATATATTAAAATACTATATGCAACAAACAAATTCATAAATTCTATTATTCGTCTTCTTAAATTGCTCAATATCATCCCCAAGGTAATGGGCAAAGCTATTCACTAAATATAACTCTGGAATTGTACTGTAAATTTTTTCATCAAGTTGATTTCCTTCATAATAGACATGATATTTTGATGATTTAAGTTATTTCATGAACATATTCAACATATTCCATTGAAATACCTTCCACATGAAAAAGGTATGCATTCACATACCTTTTCTCTCCAAACGAAAAAAAGCTTTACTCCTTCTCGAAGTAAAGCACGATTTAGTTGAATAAGAATTTTTTTTAGATTCGATTTAATAATCAATAGAATTAGCTATTTCAACTAAGATTTCGGGAGTAACTTTATCTAAAACTCGCTTATCAATATTTAGCATATACTGCCAATTCCCACTTTCGAAGACAAGCACGTTAAAACCCGAAATAGTCATGTAAGTGGCTACATTCCCATTATTTAATTCAAAGGTTTTTAAGACATATTTCTCTCGAAGAGGAATTCCATACTTGATAGGTCGAACATCAATTTTATAATGATTTTCAGATGATAGATCACTGATAAACTTTACTTCAAATGAGTCATTGGTGTCGCCCTCTAAATCATTAAATCTTCCGAAATGATGTGTGAATTTTATCGGGGGAACTCTAAGTGGCAGCTTTAGTCTTTGTTTAAAATGTTGTTCAAAATCTTTCGATGCTTCTTCTACAGTCTTATATCCGATTTCAGGATATATTTCTTCATAAGGACTGGGTTTATTGTTTGCAGTTGCAATTATGACCAATAAAAATAACAAACAAAATGAAAGTAGGAATAGGGAAATAGTTCTGTGCATTTTCATCACCTCAAAGTATCTTTAGGTGTATTATCCCCAGTGTAATAAAAATTATTAAATGGACATTCTAATCGAACGGCTTTAGTTCAATAAGAAAAAGAACTTTTTAAGCAATGCATGTTCCGCTAAATTAACCACTAGTTAATTGAAAAAGTGAGTACTTTGTTTACGTATTGTTGTGGGTAATGCTTAATCTTTTTTAATAACAATTTCTTCACTATTTCCATTCCAATCTACAGTAATAATATAGGTATCTTCCGAAGTGGTTGTGGGGCTATTTGAACTCATGTCATCATTTGTATAAATACCGTTTTTATTTAAACTAACGTTATTTCTCCTAAAATTAGTTCCTCGATCAGTATTTTCCACATAATAATTAAATGCTCCAATTGAACCTAAATCATTCCCCTTGTATGTAAGCTCTAAATCGTTATTTTCAGACCCATTAATAACACTAATAGTTAGTTGAGCTGACCAGTTTTCACTTGTACCATTAAAAACTAAATCATTTCCACCGGGTTGACATGCAGCTAGAAACAATAGCAATAA
Source organism: Psychrobacillus sp. FSL K6-2836 (assembly GCF_038003085.1). Taxonomy (NCBI): domain Bacteria; kingdom Bacillati; phylum Bacillota; class Bacilli; order Caryophanales; family Bacillaceae; genus Psychrobacillus; species Psychrobacillus sp. FSL K6-2836. The sequence goes on along the minus strand of NZ_JBBOOM010000002.1, from coordinate 102,051 downwards.
AGGTAAGACATGTAACTTTTTCATAATTTCCACCCTCTATTCAAAAAAAATCTATAAAAACAATATCTTTTTAGTTAGACGTTGACCATCGACATGATGTTCTTGTTTAACTAAAGCACGAGTTAGTTGAATAAGAAAAGAGGCGCTTCTTTTTTCTGTTAAAGCGCCCGATTGTGGTAGATATATAATCCTCGATTACTTCTTCGAATTAAATAAAGTTTATAATTAACATCCTCGCATTATGTTTCTTTTAACATTGAATACTTTCGATAAGCTTTATAGAAACTGCTACCAAAGAAAACAACCATAAGGGCGGGTAGCAACCTCAAAAGGGCAAATGGAGTTTCAAATAAAAATGCTTTCCAAAATAATGCACCTTTCATACTCCATAGACCTTCAGCTAAATATAAACCTGAATCCTTGTAAAGCATATAAGAAAAAAACAATAACACTATACATAAACCAGATGAATAACCCATCAATCTTTTATAATAATTATTCTTTGATTGGCGATCCGAGAAGATTTCATTTTGATTATCATCTTCTTTTTGCCAATATCGAATTCCACCAAGCCAGGGGCCAGTTATATAAATCCAACCGAAGTCTTCATATATCCCTTTATAATCTTTGAACTTTTTCTTTGATAAATAATCCTGATAATCCAGTCGTATCACATATCTCTTGTCGGTTTTTTTGAAAGTGTATATTCCTAATCCACTAATATTTGTACAACGATAGCCCTTTTGTAATTGCTCGTTCAACCATTGCTCTTCTTTTTCAATATCAAAAAACATTTTAAGTTTCTTCATTCGATTCACTTCCTTCGTACAGGGATAAAATATGCAATAACCTTTTTTGTTCCATTTTCAAAATGGCACTTCCCTCCGCAGTTATCATATAAACTTTTCTCCGACCTGACTCTCCAACAGGTTCAATCCAACCATGCTTATTCAAGTTTTCAATCGCACCGTATAATGTACCAGCTGCTAAAATAACAGTACTGTTACTTATCTTTTCTATCTTCTGCATTACGGCATAGCCATGGAGTGGTTCACGTAGGGCTAATAAAATGTAATGCATGGTTTCAGACAACGGTAATAATTTATGTTTCATATCATCCTCACCCTCTATTCAGTTTGACTATATAGTTCAACTTAATAATAGCGTAATACAGTTCAACTGAATAGTCAACAACATTTTAAGAATTAATCAAAGGAACTTAAAGTAAAAAACTTGATAACGAGGCAAAAATCAATTTAAAAAGTCGATTTCCTTACGAAAGGAAATCGACTTTTTGTGCTTATTCAATTAAATGTCCCGATTGTTGAACGAAACTGCTGATTTAGTTTTATAGGAAAAAAGGAGGCTGGGACAGAAACCCAAAACAGCATTTTTCTCTGTGAGAAAAATGCTGTTTTTTTACTGTGTATAAAATTGATTTCCATTCCAGGGACGCTTTCCACGGGCGTGGCCTGAGCCTGTAGTCTCAGGCGTCACGCTATTCCCGTAGGCGTCGCCCCTCCATTCCAATCAATTTTATTAAATATCCATTATTTAGTATAGGTTTCTCAATATCCAATAAAATTTCTACTTCTGTCCGAGCCTCACCGGTTAGTTGAAAACAAAAATTTTTTAGTTACGAAAAAAGGCTAGCCACCTGATACCAGCGTTACGTATCCAAATTTATATTAGTGGATCTATTGAAAAGGTGAATTTTGCACCAAAAACAGCTAAAACATTAACGAAACAGAAATAACGCAAACATATTTAAGGTGTAGAGGTTAGGTTACGGTGAGGAAAAATGAAAGAAATACCTTCATAACTTAATAAGAAAAGTCTGTTTCTCTTACAAGAAATAGACCATTCTTGATTAATGTTATTCATCTAAAGCAGCCATTAGTTGAATAAGAAAAAATAACTTTTATTCACCGATAATTACCATTTTTTATCTTGAATTTAGAAGAGAAATAAAACATTAATAATATTACAAATGCAATAATACAAGGATAGCCAATTAGTACAACTGGATTCATATGTTCGACTAAACTAAACTCCCCCCATTCAAGCCATAAACGCCATCCCATTCCTAAAGAACTAAATATAAAGGAGATTATAAAAACCAATGATAGTCGTTCTTTAAATAACCCTGCAAATATATTTGCAACTAAAAAATAGATCAAAAGTGCAACAAATAAGAAGTACCATTTGAAGCCTTGTAACCCAGGGATTACAAAAGTAAATGTGATACCAGTAAAAAATAAAATTGCTATAATACTATAAATCATAAAGAATAATGGTTTCTTTTGTACCTGTTCATAAAAGTTTTCACCTGACATTAATTTAAGCCTCCCTTTGACTTCAATACTCATAATTTTCCCATTAATCATAGTCAACTATCCTACATCGTTAGTTGAAAAAGAATAATGTTCCTCTTTAGCCATTGCCATTGGTATCTCCTCCTAACCAATTTCTAGCCATTTCTTTATTTTAAAAGAATTTGTTGTCTTATTGTTAATATAAGGGATGTGTCGTGATGATAGTGCAATATAATCGTTGATAAAACTGCCAGCACAACCTATTTGAATCCAGTTGTTCATAAAGGATTCAAATGATTTTCCCAGCCTCCAACCGTGAAAATCTTTATCATTTGTTAAATAAATAACTTCCCCTATATTGTATTTTCGGTCTATTCCAAAGTAATTCCCCATCCCATCTCCGGAAAAAATAAATGAATTTGACCAGAAGTGAAATTCATTATTCTTTTCATCAAGGTAATCATGGTCTATCCTTATGGCGTTTAAAGTTATTAGCTTATCGAGATTCCATAGCCCAAAATCAAATAGACCCCCATTCAATATATTCCTGTTCGTATATGGTTCGCCTTGTGATAAAAATATGTTAGGATCATCCAATTCACATGTTGAATTTTCTTGTGTATTCCAATAAAAATCACATTGACGCGAATAATCTAACACTACCTTTTTAAATGATTCTGGAAGTTCAAACCCAATAATGCTTTCAATCTGCAGTACGTCACTTTCTGATGCAGGTTGTTCAATAAATAGATCCCCTATGCCGCCCTTGTTTTTAATGGAGTTAAGTGTTGAATATAGAATTTCACTCCAATGAAAATATTCTATAGTTTCTGGTTCGTACCTATTCTGTTCCGGCTTTGTTTTTTTGTTTTTTGGTGTATAAACTCCCCCTTCGAACCGGACCCATTGAGGTAACTCTTTAGAATCATTTGGAATCTCCCTATAAAATCGCAGATTAGACTTCAGGAATTCTAATCCTTTTTCAGTAAGAACGTATGTATCTTCAATACGACCCTTTAAAACAGAAATATACTCTTTCTTTATAGCCATATTCAAAAAATCCCAAAACTCAGATTCATCAATATTGTATGTTTTGTGTGAAAAAGACTCTTTCTCCAGTATTTTTCTTAATACACTAAATAGTAACCTCACTCTAAACACCTCTACTTTTTACTTCGATACATCATATTCACAAGATTCCGTACGATCAATTATTAAATATAATAGAAAGGAGGGAAGTGAAGATAAAAGAGTACTTAGGGCACCCCCGATATTTTACTAAAGCACTCGTTAGTTTGATAATAAAAACGTCCCTACTTTTGTAGGAACGTACAATCACCATTTACTTTTCTGCTGAGATTATTAAGAACATAGGTCTTCGAAGTTCATCTTTCATTTCAGGAATACTATTTAACATTTTTTCAGAAGGAGTAGGTTCCTTGATAACCTTTATAATAAAACCAGCATCAATTAAGTCATTTATATAGGTTGAAAATGTACGATGATATTTAATAACATTTTCAGTTAGGAATGTTGTTTCACGCAATCCTTCTGATTGGTAATTGTCAACTGCCCAATGCAGACGACTACCTTTATCATCATAATACCAATCTTGTTCGTTTCGAGATGTGAAAATCGGATGTTCAACTGAAAAAACAAATGAACCTCCAGGCTTCAGACAATCATAGACCTTTTTACCGATTGTTTCAAACGACTTAATATAGTGAAAAGCCAATGAACTGAGGACAAAATCAAATTGAGAGTCTGAAAAATTGATGTCTTCAATTGGCATTTTAATGTATGAAATCGAAGAATCATCCGTCATTTCACGAGCTTTGTGAATCATATTTTCCGATATATCTACCCCAATGACTGAACTTGCTTGTTGCTCACGAGCGTACCTGCAATGCCAACCGAATCCACATCCCAAATCAAGTACACTCTTATTTCGCAAATCTGGTATTAATTTTTTTAATTCGTGCCATTCTCCTGCACTTTCAAGTCCTATTATTGAACGTGGCATTTTTTTATACGCAGAGAAAAATTTCTCATCATCATACTTGTTTTGTTTCATAATTAATTCATCTCCTCAATTACGAAAGCCTCCTAAAAAATTTAATACAACATCATTGTTAGTAGGCAATCTCTCTCCTTCTAACCATTTCTTTTTCCTCATAAAAAATAACATTTAATATTATTACTCACCACTATTTCAACTGATTTGCTTCTTAAGTTTAATAAAAAATACTATAATCCTTAATGAAGTAAAGCACCCGTAGTTGCAAGACCTGCTAGAAAGTACGGAAAAAATAGACTCAAAAAAACACTTTTTTCAAACTTGATACTTTCATACGTCCGTTTATATAAATATATTAGCATAAAAATACATAGAATTAATAAAATGATAGATAAGTAAGGCAGCTCATATTTAATTTCAAGTCTTCCTTGTACCATTACAATTCATCGTCAAAAAACCTAATTTAGTATCTGCAGACATCTTACCCAATTTGGGTCAACACCTCTGACGTTTAACATACTTTACATAATTGTATCAAATAGCTCTACATCCACATTTTCAGTATCATTCCAGGTGTTAAACTTTTCTAAATGCCATGTATTGGTTATTCGTTGGTAATTGCTTTTCTCAATCCACTTATGTAACTCCTCATAAGCATCCTTGATTTCATTATTTGATCCTTTATGTCTCACAACAGCATACCTTTGTGAAGGCACGGATAAGGCGACCATACCATTAGGAATATTTTCATATTTTGTCACTTCTACACTGATCCAATAACCATCTTCATTTTCCGTTTCATTTTCTACAACAAATGCTCCAATTTGTTGTGATGGATTAACAACATTTCTAATTTCATTTATCCGCTCACTTAACTTTAAAGAAGCTTTGGGTATTTCAACTGCATACTGATTACCTGGACATAATACTCGAAAACCGACTAACTTTAATTCGGGAAGCTCTGTTACAGACCTATTCTCTTGAGATACTTCAGACATATACTCACTCCTCGGATTTATGATACATACATATTTCTCTAAATATTTTTATATACCTGCTTCTTCAATTACCTTATCGTAAGTTTAAGAAGAAAAAGGCTTTACTTCTCATCGAAGTAAAGCGGTCTCTAGTTTAAGTGAAACTATTCACAAAATAACCTCTCAACCCTCTTTATTTTTTATCTTTTTCATCGATTCTGACAATTGATGGGAATTTAGATTTTCTTCTTCTTGTAATTTTTCAACAATGTTATGATAATCCTTTTCATTTCGATTCTGGCTTAATTTATAAGCCGCTTGTACTTCTTGCACTGTTATTTTAAAGCCAGCAATCCCTTTCAGTTCACTTTCTAATAGCTGAGGGGATAACTTATCCCATAATACTGCGTTTTCACGTTGCTTTTCATACTTCTCAAGTAGCTCTGAAAGATCTTGTTTCAACTCTACTTCACCTAATATACTTGCTTGGCCATATACATGTACTGCTTGGTAATTCCATGTGGGTACATTTTCATGCTCGTACCAAGAAGAAGAAATATAACCATGTGGTCCCTGAAATATGATTAGTACATCGTCACATGTTTCAAATGTTCTCCATTGAGGATTCCCATATGCCATATGTCCAGTTATATAATAATCCTCTCCATGTTTATGAAGCCTTAATGGAAGGTGAGAAGCAATGGGTTTCCCTTTTTTAGTTGTAACTATTGTAGCAAATGAGTTCTCCTCAATAAATTCTGTAATTTCATAGATATTTGTGACTTTAAAATATTTTGGAATATACATAATGGCGTGCTCCTTTTGTATTAAAATAATTTACTGAATCCTTTAGGAAGAGTTCTTATAATCTTCTGAAAAATTATATTAGACCTAGGAGTAGTACTTGCAAGCCTAGACTGATATAGATCAGAACTTAAACTTTTTGCCCCAACAACAGGACCTGGTATCAAAAACAAGCCGAAGACAACCAGAATAAATGTACTCAACTCAGCAATATTAAGCTCCGGATCCTCCTTATACTTTTCTGATTATTTTTAAAGCTTATGGATATCGCTTATTCAACATAGTAATATAATAGTTGACATATAAAAAGGTACAATTTAAATAAAGTAGACATGTCAGAGGTGATTATAATGAAAAATATCATTTTTGCTTTAGACGATCACTCTTCTAAATACAAACAAATATATGAGCGATTTAAATTATTAATTGAGCATAGGGACCTACCGGAAAACGAACAATTACCTTCCATACGTCAACTCGCTGATTCCCTGCATGTCAGTCGCAATACGACATTAATGGCTTATGATCAGCTTGTGGCAGAAGGCTATATTAGGGGGGAAGGAAGAAAAGGATACTTTGTTAATGAACTAGAGCCTCATTTATTTCAAGAGGAAGTTATTACTATTCCTAGTAAGCAAACTGAGACTGTGACAACATTTTTCGTTGATTTTAAAGCTGGGGCTGTAGATCAAACAAACTTCCCTCTAAAAGCTTGGAGAAGATTTACTAATTCAGTACTAACCTTACAGGAGAGTTTTCTATACGGTGATCCTTTTGGAGAAATGTGTTTGCGTAAACAAATTGCTCTCTATTTACTCCAATCTCGCGGGGTAAAGACAGATCCAAATGCAATTATCATTGGGAGCAGTACACAGCAAATGTTAGTTAATCTTGGACAAATCCTAAAGGAAGATTTCCCAAGCGTAATCTTGGAGGACCCAGGGTATGATGGAGCAAAAGAGGCGTTTCTATTCCAACGTTTTACACTTGAAACTTTACCAGTTGATGAAACAGGTGCTAATTTTTCACAATTAGAAAATATGATGTCACGCTTAATTTATGTGACACCTTCCCATCAAAGCCCAATAGGTATAAGCATGTCCATTCAACAAAGGCAAAAGCTCATTCAATGGGCTACCAAGAGAAAAGGATATATTATTGAAGACGATTATGATAGTGAATTTCGCTATACACAACAACCATTTCCGGCACTTGCTTCTATCGATTTAAATAGAGTGATTTACCTAGGCAATTTCTCAAAGTCCTTTCTTCCAGGAATCCGACTAAGTTATATGGTGCTGCCACAATTTCTTTTAGACGTTTATATAAAGCATTTCCAGAATTTTGAGAGTACTACTTCCCTTCTTAGCCAGCTTACAATGGCTAAATTTATGGAAGAGGGAGAATGGAACCGTCATATTAAACGGATGCGTCTCGTTTATAAGCGAAAAATGCACTGTATAGTTTCAGAATTAAAGAAACAATTCAAACAACATATTTCCATTATTGGGGAGCAGTCAGGTTTGTACGTTTTAGTTAAAGTACATCTAAATCGTTCAGAAGAATGGTTAATCGAGCGTGCTTCCATTTATGGAGTTAAAGTGTATCCTACCTCCATCTATTTCATAGAAAATCATTCTGCGGAAGCAATTATTAAACTTGGATTCAGTAATCTTACCTTTGATGAAATTCAAGAAGGAGTGGAGCTTTTAAAAGAGGCTTGGGGAGGCTAATATTATTGCTTTATGCCTTTTACGAAAATATATTGGACACCGTACATCATCTAATTACCATAAAAAATAAGGCTGGGTCAGAAGTAGAAATTTTATTGGATAAGGAGAAACCTTTACTAAATAATGGATATTTAATAAAATTGATGATATGGAGGGGCGACTCCTACGGGAATAGCGTGACGCCTGAGACTACAGGCTCAGGCCACGCCCGTGGAAAGCGTCCCTGGAATGAAAATCAATTTTGTGCACAGCAAAAAAAACAGCATTTTTCTCACAGAGAAAAATGCTGTTTTTGGGTTCTGTCCCAGCCTCATTTCTTTTTCAACAAACCCACTGCTGTAGATCAATCAGAAAAAGAAGATTTACCCGTACTTGAAGTAAAGCACCGTCAGTGAAATAAGTAGAGATTAATTAGATATATTCATACTTCTATTTCTTATAAATTCGAGTGTATAGAAATTAATGAGTGTAAGTATTGGAATGAAAAACATCAATACTCCTATACCTAAACTACCAAATAATCCTTCTGTCTGTTTATGAAATGTTTGAACGTTTAACTTATAAAGTAGCATTGTTGCCATTGACATAATAAGTGTATTTACACCCAATGCAACTAACCTTGCATGCCATTTCTTGTTCTTCATTTTCAAAAAACAAGTAGAAGTTATCGTAGAAACCAGTATAGAAAACATCAACATAATGATAAACACTATATTCAAAACCATCCCACTTTATTTAAGTACCCTCCTTCTTTAGTTCAATAAGAAAAAGTATTTACTATTTCATGAAGTAAAGCATCTATTAGTTGAAAAGCTTATCGAACTTCGATCACAAAAGCGTAACTTGAATCTCCCTTTTCCCACCGTGCATGGACATCGTACACATATACACCTTTTTCTTTTGGCGCTATCAATACATTATTACTTAGTGAAATATTTTTTACTTCGTTATCATTAAGCCATCTATTTACTCCTAATGTATTTTTGTTAGGTTCTTTATTAAATTCTATTTTTAATTCAGATTCAGGCGATATAATTACAGGTTTAATTTCATGATGGTCAATTAGCATTGGAGGAGAAAGCGTATCAACACAAATAGAATTATATAAACCATCCCAACAATATGAACCTTGTGCAACTTCTATCTTTTTTTCTTCGACAGTTATAATTGGAGAAGGCGGTTTAGCATTAAATAGACCGATAACAAAGTATATCCCAAAAGCTAACACAATTAGTACTAATAAAGTAATTGAAAACTTTTTCATACACCTATCCCTCATTCCTTTAATACAGTCTTCTAGCATGCTTAAGATTCATGTTTTCTTTTTTCAGAAATTTGAGAGTGTATTTTTATGATAGTTTAATATTCTTATAACTCTATTCTTCCTCTGCACCATTTGAATATAGTTCTTTCTCTATTTGAACCCATGCTTTCAAACCAGTTCTTTCTGGGTAAGTATCGATGTATTGTTTGTTATCTTCTAACAACTTAATAGCCTTTTCAGTTAAACGAGTAGGGTGTAAAGAAAACCTATCACTCACTCTCAGCACTCTTTCCACATAGCCTTTGTTTTCTAAGAAAAGGATAAAATTCTCGAACTCTATTTGAGTTAATCCATAATCTGACGCACATGGTGTGAAATCCTTCTCCTTAATCTCTTTTAAAATACTATAACCCACTCTCAATTATTTAATCCCCTTTATTATTTGATTCAACTGACCGTTTCTTTAGCTCGATGAGTTCATGAAAGAGGCGTTAATCCTTCTTGGTTCAACGCCATAACTCCCCCTATTCCATTAAGCAGCTGCTTTTGTTGAATAAGTTCGTTGCACTACTTAACTAAAGCACTTCACATAAACAAAGAAAATCAATCTTTAATTTCAAAGTCCATCTTCCCATCTCTATACTTCACATTCGGGTCATCTTTTTCACCGATTAATAATTTCCCTGCATAAATATCGGCAACTTCATTCCATTCATAATTCTGTCCATTCTGTTCTACTTCAAGCTTTATATGATGCCAAAATGAGTGACCGTCCTCATACTCAACATCTACAATTTCAAAGTCTTTTAATTTATAATTTTCTTCTTCTAATCCATCTATTTTCTTTAAAAAAAATGCTTTTGCTTCTTCATCGGATAATGTAGTCCCTTCGACTAATTTACTATCTTCAGTTTTGCTATCATAATCATATAGATGTAATTGTTCAAATGCTACTTCATAATCTGCATCTATTATGGCTTGATAATAATTTTTAATAATTCTTTCAGCTTTCTTTTCTTCAATGAAATTACAACCTGTCAACATTAAACTGAATGTAAAAATAAACAAAATTAGAATTGGTTTCTTCATGCCAATCTCCTCACCTATAAATAATGTATGTCTCACTTTATCAAAATGGACATCTATTATTTTAGCCAAATTAACAGACTACTTCTTCCACTAACCTGCCGCGTTAGTTCATAAAGAAATGTCTTTATATTTGTTTGGATCGAAAACGTCTTAGAACCTCATCCACCGCCCAAAAGAAGAATGAAGTCATTATACCAGCGATAAAATATAGTTCCCCTTCTCCTACCCAATAGTCATTAAAGTTTGAAAAGAAATTACTTGATTGAAAGATAATGCCATAGACAAATGTATAAAACATACCAAAAAACAAATGAATTAACAGCTCTAAAATTATCCTATTGAATCCTTTGAATCTTTTGGTTAAATAATCCGATAAAAAAGTTACAGGAACACCATAAATTAATATAATCGGTGCAAATAGTAAACTATAAATCCCAATCATAGGTACTAATTCAAATGGTCTTTCCCATTCGCCAAAAATAAAAATTAAGATGAAAGTAATCGACAGGATTGTTGCAAAGAAAAAAGTTATAGCCTTTCTTTTAATCAACTGCTCTCCCCCTTTTAGTACATTAACTTTGTTCAACTAACCTGTTGAGTAAGTTCTATGAGAAAAAAATGCTTTACTCCTTCTTGATGAAGTAAAGCATCAGTTAACTGAAAAATCCTTAACAACTTGAAGCAGCTGTTTGCTCTGCACATTCATATTTCATTTTCAAAAACTCAAAACGACTTCCATTTGTATCTTGCATGTAAGTCCCATTGGATTCAAAGCCTGCTTTTTGATAGACTTTTATGGCTCTCTCGTTAAAAGTAGCAACCGCAAGTTTTATTTCTTTGGGTTTATATTTTGATATCGCATAACTCATTCCAGCCCTTAAAAATTCCGATCCCATTCCCATTCCAGTTAATTCAGGTTTCATTCCTAACCCAATAACAACTGAATCGCCTTCATTTTCAAAATAAAAGAAACCAACTTCCTCAGTGCCTTTTTTGCCTATGTAATATTTATCACCACGTTTTTGAGGACTTAAAAGTTCTGCCAGATCCTCCTCATCAGCTTCAAAATCATAAAAAGAATATTCCTCTTCATAGTGCCAGTTTGAAGCAATATTTTCAGCTTGCTGTTGTGACATTTTTTTAAAATTATACTCCATGATAATTCCTCCAATTATATCTCTTGATATTTTCGACTTAAAAATAGACCATCAATATTATGGTCATATAACTAAAGCAATGATTTCTTAAGTAATTATGTCGAGAATCTTATTTGATAAATTTTCACTTTTTAAGTGATTAAATGTTTTTGGATCAGCAGTTACAATAATTGAAATCCTTTTCTTAGGATATATAAGAATTTGTTGACCGCCTGAACCTAATGCACGATAAACTTCATAATCTTTATATGTTTTTATCCACCATCCAAACCCATAATTACCGTAACTTAAATTTGTTGGGATGCTATTTGTAGTAGACGTATTTATCCAATCATTAGGGATGATTTCATTAGTATCTTCCAAAACATTATTAACAAGTATTTGAGTTATTTTTATTAAACTTTCAAACGAGAGCTTTAAGCCTGTGCTCCCGATGGTTATACCTTGAGGGTCACTTTCCCATTCAACATCTGTTATTTCAAGTGGAGAAAAGAGGTTTGTGTTAGCAAAATTGGACAAAGTTGAGCCTGTTGACTTACTAATAATTGCAGATAGAAGATGATAATCAACCCCTTTATATCTAAATGTACCTCTTTCTTCTAATGGAAGGTTTAAGATATCTCTTACCCAGTCATTACTTTTTACAATCAGTCCATACAAATCTTTGTCATCAATATCGAAACCTGAACTCATCGAAAGTAAATCTCTTATAGATATATGACTAGGAGCATTAGGTAAGTAGTAACTAATCGGAGTTTCAAGAGACTTTATAAAGTGCTTTTTTAATGCAATCCCAATTAAAAGAGAAACAATACTTTTTGTCATTGAACGAATGTTTATTAAATGAGTACTTTTCTTATCCCAGGAACTAAATATTTCTCTATTAGATATTGACACAAATAAATTATGAATGGATTCATCCCGTTCATATAATCTAAGAATTTCTTTAGTCATAAAAACTCATTCCCCCTATAATCATTTACCTTCCTAGTAATGAACAACAATGCATTCAAATATTGGAGATCAGCCTTTTTATTGCACTTACTACTACTTCTGGTTCGTCATTCTGTATATAATGGGTACTAGTACTATCCTCTTCTGCATAATACACTAACGTTCTTCCTGATAAGAAGTTTCATTTTTCAGTAAAATTAACATGTTATGAACATTTTCCTTATTGAACTAAACTGACGCGTTGTTCAATAAGAAAAAGGGCTTTCCTCCTACTGGAAGTAAAGCACCTCTTTTGTTTTTTCTATTCTATTCCTTATGAACTTCTACATATAAAAAGGAAACTCTGTTTCTACCGTTCTTCTAATTTCACTGTTTTAGTTAAGGAAACAACCTTTTCCTCGTCTACCCAATTACATCCAGATATCAACAGTAAAATAATGCATGAAATAATTAAAGTAATATACTTCTTAAGCACTCCATACACTCCCTCGTTCTAAAAACCTATTCTCTCTCTTGTACAAATATTACTTATTAAACTAGAGCACCTGTTAGATAGATTAATAAGATATTTTTATTCGTTTAGCTCAATCTTTTTTGCTCCAACTTATGTAAATAGTCTTTTTTATGATCTGTCTCTACGCGACCAAATAATAGCAGGTATGAGAACTAAGGATAAAAGACCTCCACTCAAAGATAATGTAGCATAGCTTGTATTAGCTACTATCATTCCCGAAAGAGCACCGCCAGAAGCTCCTGCTAACGCAATAAAAACATCAAGTGTCCCTTGAGTTTTCGCACGTGTTGAAGGCTCTGTAGAATCAACAATTTGAGCAGTACCACTAATTAGGCCAAAGTTCCATCCCAATCCAAGTAAAGAAAGTGCAATTACTAACATAACTACAGAATCGCTTGGTGCGAATGCTGCGAATAAACCAGCTGATAACAATGTAATTCCTGCGGCTATGCTCATAGTTGTTCGACCCAATTTATCTACAAGAACTCCTGTGATAAGAGAGGGAAGATACATTGCACCAATGTGAAAACCAATAACAATTCCAACTTCGGCTAAACCATGACCATGATGTATCATATGTACCGGTGTCATAGTCATAATTGCAACCATTACAATTTGAGTAAGAACCATAACCATTGCACCGACCATTAGACCTCTTCTATTTTTTGCTTTATCAACAGAATCGGTTTTGTTTATTTGCTCATTTTCTTGTTTATAGGTAGCTATCCTGTTTGCAATATCCAATGGGTCAGGACGCAGCATTATTAAAAGTACAAGACCCGCTAAGATAAATGCAATAGATGATAATATGAATGGACCTGCAAGAGACGGAACACCAATGAGCCTAGCAAATTTACCCATTACTTCTACTAGGTTTGGACCTGCAACTGCACCGAATGTTGTCATAACCATTGTAGTACTAATAGCTGTTGCTCGTTGTTTTTTGTTTGCTAAATCAGTTCCTGCATAGCGAGCTTGTAAATTTGTGGCAGTCCCAGCACCATAGATTAGTAGAGAAGCAAATAATAAAATTACACTATTCATCATGGCAGCAATTACCACTCCAATTGCGCCAAGACCGCCTACTATAAAACCAGTTGATAAGCCTGTACGGCGACCATATCGTTGTGAAAGTTTCCCTACAATTAAAGCTGCTCCTGCAGAACCTAAAGTAAATAAAGCTGCGGGTACTCCTGCATAAGCATCAGTCCCCAGCATTTGTTGAGCCAATAGGGCACCTACGGTAACCCCTGCTGCAAGCCCTGCACCACCGAAGATTTGTGATAGGCTTACAACGAACAACACACGCCTATATAAACTTTTTAGTTTTGCTGGTGAATCTATATAACTCTCAATGGAATCTTGTACTTTACCAGACACTTATAAACACCTTCTTCTATTATTTGCTTATTTCCTATGATAACAAAGTAACTATTATGTCAGCCCATTCAATAATTTTCATTTCCAATATTTATATTGACTTCTGGTGGTTTCTCACCTGATAATTCCTCTCTTGAGCACCCCGTAATAGTAAAACTTATATGAATTAATAATATAAACAGAGATTGTTTCATAAACCTTCCCCCTTCAAAGGTATAGACGTGTAGATTTAACCTACTGTTACACATACCTATTGTTTTTATCGGCTTCTCAAACTAAACCGTCGCATTAGTTCAATAAGAAAAGTGCTTTACTCCTTCTTGAAGTAAAGCACACCGTTAGTTGAATAACATCATTGAGGAGACACCTTATAAAAAATAACTACTATAATTAGAGAGGCTAATTTTGTTTATTTTTATGTTTTAGAAATGGTACTACTATCGAAGCTACTGCTAATGAAATTAGAGGGAAAATAAAATTCCAAGATGTGAAGCTAATTTCTAAATCAGGATAATAGTATTTCATGTACCAAATTTCATATAGACCATTCAGAAACAATGTTATTAGAGGTGCAATAAATACCTTTCTAACTAGAGCAGATGCTATAACCCCTAATCCAATGACTATCAAGGGAACAATGAACAACTGTATCAGAAATGGGTCTATTAATCTCATAAGATCCCTCCGTTTAGTAATATATAACAACAATCCTTTCAAAACATTATAAGGGAAAACTGTCTATAATTTACTCTTATGGTGTAACTTTATACTTTATAGGAGTTTATTTCAATGTTCTATAGATTTAATATTTGATTAATAATCTCCTGTTAAATAGGGTTCGAACAAATAGGTGACAATTATTATTTCTAATCCTTATTCAACTAACCTACTTCAATAAGAAAAAAGGCTTTACTCCATAAATCAAGTACCTACTAGAAGAACTTAAATATCACTTTATTGAGACTTTTCTTCCCACTAAATTACCTCCCTACTAGAAGTTCTGGTGTCCCCAAAAAATTTTCTTATTGAACTAACCTGTGCCGTTAGCCATCCCATGTAGCGCAAAATCAGCGCTACACCACAGAGAATGAAAATGTAAAAACCTAGGTTTAGGGTACTACGGCTGGGAGAGGAAGGTCGATGAACTATGGTGCCATAGAGCCAAACCGTTAGTCTGACTCCAACGACCACGTTGCATCACAGTCTGTCGCTCCCTACGAGAAGCACTTATGGGAGATTAATACTACTCTGGTTACTGCACCAACCACCTTGCCTTTATTATAAGAAGAATAGAGTTAATTCCTAGATTAACTTTCTACTTAATATAACCACTCTAAAGGCTCAGCCTTTTTTAAAAAAGCTATTTCTGGGTCTCTTTTGTTATGTAATTTTATAGATTTTGAGTGTTTTTTATTTTTAATGGGAGATGAAGAACAAGATTTCTATTTGTCTCTACGGTCTTCGAATGTAGTAATTTCACTTTGTGTTATTACTTCATTATCATTATAAATTTCTACAAATATTGCTTGTTCATTTTCAATAAGATTTTGTACATCCTCAACGGAATATTTACCTTTAATCTCTCTAAAATCTGTAAATGAAACTTCGAATAGTCCCCCTGAACCTTCAGGATGCGTTTTCCACGTATCAGAGGATTCCATCGTTTCAGTTTTAATCAATTTACTAATATAAGTGTCTTGAATAAGAATTCGAATACCAAATTCCTGTTCTGGACCCAAACCGTAATCTTCTATGGATACATAAAAATGCATAACTTCCTCATCAGAATTCTGTATGTTACTTATTGAGACAATTGAATCCGATATTACTGGATGATTGGATTTTCCATTCTGATTTTCACATCCCCATAAAATTATGGAAGACAAACATATAAAAATTATGAAGTTTCTCACTTTATTTCCCCTTTCTAACAACTCCAATTGATAGTCATTTTCTTTTCATTAACTACCCTGGCGTTGGTACAAGAAAAAAAGTGCTCCCTAGACTTGAAGTCCAGCACCCCTTTTGTTCAATATTTTACATATATAAACAAATTCAGCACAATCGAAAAAAACCTTCTTATTCCATCTTGAAGTAAAGCACCTCGTTAGTTTGAGTACATTTGAAACCGGCAGTTATCCAAAATAATTATGAAACCACCAAACAACAAGAAATATAGCCCCTACTCCCCAAGCAGTGGTACTCCATATCCACCAAATTACGGATTTAGCTTTTGATGAATTTTCCTCGTCCTCCATATTGGCTTTTATAAAAGCGACCTTACTTTCCATACCTTTTTTCATAGAAACGAGAACAACTAATCCGATTAGCATGAAACCAGTAGTTATCCAGAGTAATAAGTCCACCTTCTATACCCCCTTTTTTCATGAATTACTTTCCTTTCAATCTTCTTTATTCAACTAACCTGCGCTTTACTTTAATACGTTTGAAACAAATAGATGTTCCAACTTTATATAAATTTTCCATTTATAATAGGTAAAAATCCATTTAGCTTTTTGAACTAAACTGCTGCTTTAGTTCAATAAGAAAAAGGGCTTTACTCCTTCTTGAAGTAAAGCCCCGTTAGTTTAAGTACAATACTTCACAATCTTTTTAACTCTCTTATAAACTAAATTTCTGAAAATGTAGAAAATTATTTATTTTATACTGTGAAAAATAAATGATTTTGTTTTTGAAGTCGTCGTTTGTTTAAACTCCCAATCTCCATAAACTTGAATCTGTGAAAAACCTGCTTTTTTTAATGATTCATAGATTGTTTCCCGTGTTCTAAATTTTAATTGCATTTTTTCATGAATAACTACTTCCCCCGTACGTGCTTTTTTCACCGTTTCATAAAACGTAAATACGTCATCTACTAATCCCTCATATTGCGTCCAAATCTCAAGTGGGTCACCGTTCACCAAATCCGTTGCGACATCCGGTGCCGTGTCCTTTTCCCACTGTTCCCATGCCTTTGCTAATGGATTACGTGTATCAAAAATAAAGTGTCCTCCGGGTTTTAATGATCGATACGCATCAGCAACGACATTTTCCCAACTTTTCTCCGTAAGAAACACTTGTGCAACATTTGCTGTCATAACGATAGCTTCAAACGTATTTGTTTGTAAATTTGTACTATCACCAACAATCCATATCACTTCTCCTGGATACTCTTTACTTTTCGCATATTCGATTGCTTCTTCATTTGGGTCAATAGCTGTAATCAGATAGTTTGCTTTCGCAAAATGAGTTGTCAATCTCCCTGTCCCACAGCCTAAATCAGCTATAGTTTTAACATTAATCTTCTTCAATAGAGCTAAAAAAAATTCATCGTCTTTGCCCCACCGATTAACTTGGTCATACACTAGTGGAATCATTTATTTACCTACTTCCTAAATCATACTTGTTTGTCCCCAACATGAATCATTCTTTCGTTCCCAGATCATGTTGTAGAATCTATAAAAACTAACTATTGCTTTGAAAAGAGAAACTATATCTATTTTTCAATCACCTTTGTTACCTGTAGCATATTAATCAATCCTTTCTAAATAAAGTCACTCTTATTATATCTTAATTTTCTAAAGTAATAATCTATTAGAGTTATGTAGAACATAAGTGTGCCCAAAGCGTTGTAAATTTGACGATATTAATTGTTGCACTAAACTCCAGCGTTAGTTCAATAAAAAAATGCTTTACCCTTCTTGAAGTAAAGCACTCGTTAGTTGAATAAGGACAAACATTGAGTAGAGACGCAAGGAGAGAAAACAATTCAAATTAATGGACCTTTTTTGTAAATGTCCAGATAAGACTAATTAAAACTGAGCTAACTATAGTTGCCATTAATAAAGAGAAAAAAATTACAAAGAAAAATGAACCATAATCCTCTAATTCTTCAAACGGATTATTTGTGATGAAAGAATCACTTAATAGAAATATTAATAAAGTTGGTATAAAAATAAAGGGAAATAATTTCTTATAATAGTTGTTGAAATTATGATATTTAGAGTCTTTTGTTTTATTTAACATATAAATCCTCCTATTCAAAACTATCTTTTCTAAACTGCACCAGCAGTCAATAAGAAAAGCCAGCCCCGTGTTCCATTAAAGAACCTCGTTAGTTGAATAAGAGAAAAGAGACGCTTATTAAACAATCGCGCCCTTTTATGGAAGATCGGTTTCCAATACATATGCTTTATAGATATTGCAGAATCGTCTCCGATAGTTCAATCCTAAGGACATAAAAATGATAAATTTAACGGTTCCTCTTTTCATGGGGGGAGTAAATCAGAGACGCAATACGGTTATTGGCTCGTTGTCGCAGATTTCACCGTTGTCACGGAAGCCGAAACTTTCATAAAGTTTTTTGGCGGCGTAGTTATCCGTCCCATATGGGATCCAGCAGTAACGTGCTGGCCCGGCAGGAAAGGTACGTATAAATTCCAAAATTTTTTTCATGGCTTCCCTACCGTAGCCACGATTCTGGTATTGCTTGTCAATCATCAGTCGCAAGATACAATAGCTATCATCTACGATTGACGGGGGTTCGTATCCGGTGATTCCATAAGTCAGCATTACAAAACCGACCGGCTGCTCATCCGCGTAAATAGCAAAAGGAAATGGATGTCCCCCATTGGTTGCAAGGACATAACACGAAGCCACGCTTGACAGATTAGACGCAACGAAGAGCCGTTGTTCATCTGATACTTCAAGATTAAATATGGCACGGCGATTTTCCAACGTAATCTTTCTGAGCTTAATCATGCTGGGCTTCTCCCCTCATTAATTTCTATAACTTTCCTTCAAATTTGAATGATTATCCTCATGTAATAACTATTTCGACAAACTATATAAATATACCTCTTATTAAACTAAACTGCTTCTATAGTTCAATAAGAAAACAGGCTTTACTCCTTCTTGAAGTAAAGCACCTGTTAGTTGAAGAAGAGGTCATTATTACGTAATCAAAAACGTTCCATAGTTAGATCAGTATTTACGGAAACTGCAGCTTTATTACCATCGGCAGCAGAAATCATTAACGAGGAGGGTCCGGATTTTTCAGTTTCCCCCGCAATATATATATTTTTTTGTGTTGTTCTACCAACTCCATCTGTTACAACTGTTCCATTTTCTTGAACTTCACACCCAAGCATCTCAGCAAAATCATTTGGACGATAAAAAGATGGAACATCAAATCCACCTGATCTTATGATCGTTTCTCCTGATACAAATTCAATTTTTTTGTAGATAACCATCTTTACCTATTAAGTTTTTTATCGGCTCCGTTTTTATTTTGATATTGCGTTTTTGTAACTCTGTAACTCCTTCTTTAGATAGTTGAACTCCATTCGTTACGACAACTAAATCCTGCGACCAGTTATAAATTAATTTAGCCATATGCAGAGCGTGCTCTTCTTTTTCTACCATTACAATTAATGGCTTATCCCTTAGCTCCCAGCCATCACAATACGGGCAACTAAAAAGGCTTTTCCCATAATAATTTCTTACACTTTGAATAGAAAATACCTCTTGAATACCGGTAGCTAATATAATCTTTTCAGTAATACATTCCTGACCATCAGATGTTTTGACAATAAATCTATCATTACCTATATCCTTAATTATTTCAGTAATTGTTGCATTAAAATAGGATACGGATGGATAATTCTCTAATTCTTTTAACCCTATATCTTTAAACTCTTGTGGTTTTATCCCATCTCGAGTAATAAATCCATGTGACTCATGTGTGACTCTATTCCTATTCGTTCCATCGTCAAATAATGCAATTTCTCTCCTAGCCCTCCCTAAAGTTAAACTAGCACTTAACCCAGATGGACCTCCACCTATAACGATACAATCAAAAACATTCATTGTTTTACCTCCCTATTCATTTCTTTTACTGCTTTAACAACCATCAAAGACCTTTTATATCTATAATTAAAACAAAATAATGATGTATACGTAATTTATTAATCTATATCTACCGCAAGTATCAGTGTTTAAATTATCAAATAGTATTGATTCTTAATCTTCCAAATGAACAAGAACTTTTCCGAACCTTCCCCCCGTTCTTAGCGAGATTTCTTCTTCATATGTTTCACGTAAATATTCTTCAGACTTTCTAAGTAACTTTTCTTCTAATGGAATTCCATATTCAATAAACCAATCTGTTAAATTGTCTACTGCACTGTCAACATCTATTTTCACAGTTTTCATCTGTTTTTCAATTAACGTTTGATAAGAATAACCTCTTAGATAGAGTAATTGTTGCAGGTATGCCATATCAGAAGAACCTATTTCTCTTGGTTTTAAACCTATAATCGGCAGCAGTTCATCCATTAAATGATTTTCTTTTGGACCAGCCATCATACTTATATAGCAATATTTCTTTGCACAACTTAAGGCTTTTTCCACCATATCCCAATCCTTTATAGCTGGACACATTGATGCAAAAACGAGATCATACGATTGATTATGTTTATCTGTTGATATTACCTCAAAAGGTTTTTGTATTACTTCAACCTGAACCGAATAGTGCTTTGCGTTATTTTCTAACATTATAGCCAAGTCAGGTGAAGGCTCGATGGCTGTAACATTTGCACCTTTTTCTACAAAAGGGATACTGAACACTCCAGATGCAGCACCAATGTCCAGAACAGCCATACCCTTAAATGAACCAACCTGATTTTCAATCCAAGTCAAAATTCTATTACTGCGTTGTCTGCCTTCATAACTAAACGAGTTTTTATCGTAAGATTTCGCCCATTTTTTGAATTCTTCTGCTTGATAATCACCCTGACCTAATCTTTGCATGATTCAAAGAGAAGTGTTCGGATCATGATTCCAAGCAGACATCCACACTTGCTGTTTAAAAAACTTTTCTTCCATAAAAACTCCTCCTCAACTGGACTGTAATTTTAAAGACATTAAAGATATTCTATATCCATGAATATGGTATGGAAGACAACGTTTTATGTCGTTTTCCTATCTAAAATCAAATCAGCAATGGTTTGTTTTCTTAGTTCTTCTTCAATTTTTCCTTCAGATCTCAACAACTTACCAGCTGCATTAGTTCAATAAGAAAAAAGCTTTACTCCTTCTTGAAGTAAAGCACCGGTTAGTTTAAGTACAATATTTCACAATCTAATTAAATAAGCCATTACATTAATATTTCAAATATTAATTGTATTGCAATTATTTGCTCATATGCATATACTAAAGTATAATTTAGTAAAAAATAATTTAAATGGGAGGGTGATGTAGGAATGAGCCTTTTAGATATTTATTTGCAAAAAAACGGAAAGAAACGGTACGACGTATTCAAAGAAACTGGAACAAGTCAGCAACAGCTTGCGAGCGTGAACAATAAAAATGTAAGCAGTTATTCAGTTAAAACGATACAAGCGATTGCTAAAACAGTCGAGAAGAGTGAGGGTGTTGTTTTAGAAGAGTTATTACAGCTAGAACAAGAAAATCCATATTTTGAAGTATTTAATGTAGAAGATTTACTATTAGCTTTTAAAAATAAAGAAAATTATATTGTAATCAAGGGTGAATATAAAAAGGAAATAGATAAATTTGCTGAATCACAACTATCAGAAACAGAAACTTTAGGATTTCAATTAGGTTCTGAAGGAATAGTTACTATTTTAGCAGAAGGAATACTTCAAATAACAAACCTATTCAGCGATAAAGATGCTGAGCAAAAGAAAATTGAAAGCCGAATCCGAAGGTATAAATTTAAAAGAATAAAAAATGGAGATGAACTACTATTGGTTCTACGTCAATTGGATTATTAATTACTCCTTGAAAAATAAGAGCTCTGTATTAACAATAAAATGTTGATACAGGGCTCTTATTATGTCTTGTTCAACTAACCTGCCGCGTTAGTTCAATAAGAAAAAGCTACCGATACATGCAGCCACTTGTTTAGCTAAAGCACCTCGTTAGTTGAAGAAGAGCCTAGGCTGAATTGAGCTCCTCGTTCCTATCGTTCAGTACAAAGAACTGAGATGTCTCCTTTGGGACAGAGGCAACATTACAACTTTTCCTTTAATAAGTCCGCTATATAAAATAGAATGGAGATTAAAACTGAAAGTAAGATAACAATGATGGTCCCAAAAATATAAAGCGGTGGTTCATAAGGAATGTCACTTGAAAAGAAACTTCCTAAAGCCAAAAACAAGAAAAAACTAGCCATAATAATTAAGATAACGATACTTATATATTTTCCCAACATTCTCACCCCGGTATTAAGTTTTCTTCTACTAACCTGCGTTAGTTTAAGTGTCCTCTCGCAATGAACAATTACCTATATTTTACCATATAAATTAAGCGGCTACTCAAAACACTTTAGTTCATTAAAAAAAGAGTTGCCTAAGCAACCCTATGATTTTTTAATAAAGCACATCGTTACTTGAACAAGCTTTAAATACTCTTTTTAAGAGTACGCTTTAAATCAAAGAAACCAATTGTTCCACAAATTATCACCCCTGCTGATAACAACGCTGTCATAAACCAATTATCTCCCCAATTCATAACAACACTATATAAACAACCTACTGCAACAGCCAACGCCGCATACTTGGCTCTCCATTTGTTAAGTTTAGAAGTCTTTTTATTACTCAAGCTTTATCCTTCCCCCTTCTGGTAAGTAGTTAAGTATTATGACATAGGATTCTCCACCTTCCTTTTTATCCGTGCTAACGAAATATATTGTTTTATAATCTCTTCTTCAACTAAACTGCTTCGTTAGTTGAATAAAAACAAAGCGATGTTCTTATAGGAATCGCCTGCTAATCTTGTGTAAGTATTAAAAGAATAATAACAAATGTCATTCCTATAACACTAATTAAAGATGCAAGTTTTATATAACGAATTGCACCATCAGAAATTTCAGGTTCTTCTTGGTACATCCACCGTTTTCCCCATAATAAACTTTCTTTTGGATTGAAATAACTCCAGATTAACACCCCATATAATGGAATGATTATAATAAAACCTATAATTATATCACCCATCTTCACATCTCCCTCCAAAAATCAATAAGTAATATACGATTGAAATTTCTGGTGGTTTCAAAACACTTATCTGTACTTGAATTATTTTTACATAAAGCATCCATACGTGCTTCTTTAGTTCAATAAGAAAAAATGCTTTACTCCTTCTTGAAGTAAAGCACCCGTTTGTTTAAGTGTATTTATTATAGAACTATCCAAAATAGTTCTATGTATGCAAGTTCTAATAATCTAACTGCTTTAAGCTCAATAATAAACCATCATCTGTAATCTTTTTAACCTTGAATGAATTTAATTTTCTGTCAATTTTTTTATCCATTTTATCTTCATTACTGAATGAATTTCTTACTGCCTCTATTGCATAATTAAGAATTGATAACACACCTGCACTTCCTAATGCCACTCCTATACTTTCGTTCTCTGGAAGATGAGTATCCATAATCTTTCTTACTTCTTTATAATAGTCTCCTTTAATAAGAATATATTCAGATTTTGCCTCTAAACCTGCTAATAACTCAGTTCGATTATGTGCTTCATAAGCTTCTATACCATTCTCTTTGAACATAAAAAATCCACCTTTCAAGTGTCATAATAATCAACTCATAATAATTATACGAATATAAACAAACTAAAATTCCGCTTTTTTCTAATTTTGTTTATTCGACTAACCTGCTTCTTTAGTTCAATAAGAAAATAGGCTTTACTCCTTCTTGAAGTAAAGCACACACCGTTAGTTGAACATCAATCTTATTTTAAGGCCTTAGAGTTGTTAGCATCATTTTTCTTATCTGAATAGGGCATTTTTGTAATTATAATTGGGTCACTAATTTAGCATTTGGTATTACTTGGGGTCCACCAATATCACTTGGCATATACTCCACATTTTCAGCTTCAGGAGGAAGTGGTTCGTTAACAGAGTCAATTATTATGAATTTTTGTTGTTCTTTACTTATATCAAGTTCTAATTCCTTGTTATTAAAGCAACGATTAGCAACAAACCATTGAAGTCACTCCAGTTGTCGGACCGCACATTGAAGTTGGAAAAGACCATTTAACTTTTTCTATAACTCCAAGTAAAGTTAACCTTAAAAATTTCAAGTATCTGGAGACTTACGAACTTCCTCCGCATTGGCAAGACATCATAAAGAAAAGTAAATGATTGTATGGTTTGGATCCTTTAAATTTAGTCCCCATTTTTATAGAATTTTTTTATTACCTAACCTTCAAATAACTTACATAAATACAGACAATATGTTCAGCTAAACCGCCGCTTTAGTTTAAGAAGAAAAAGGCTTTACTCCTTCTTGAAGTAAAGCACCCGTTAGCCATCCATGTAGCGCAAAACCAGCGCTACACCACAGAGAGTGAAAATGTGAAAAACGGGTATAGTATACTACGGCTGGCGAAGAAGGTCGATCAACTATGGTGCCATTGAGCCCATCCGTTAGTCTGACTCCAACGACCACGGTGCATCACAGAATGTCGCACTCTATACGAGTAGCACTCATGGGAGATTAATCCTACTCTGGTTATTGCACCAGCCTGCCTTTATTCTAACAAGAATGGGGTTGATTCTTGATCTACCTTTCAACTTAATATAAACAATCTGAAGGCTCAGCCTTTTTTTAAAAAAGCAATTTCTGAGTCTCTTTTGTTATGCAATTTGGTATATTTTGAGCACTTTTTAATTTTCATGGGAGTTTAATAAGACATAAGTAATATTCTCTATCCACTCTTGTATTTCATATAAAGAATGTGATTTATTTCTCAATTAATTTTGCAATATCCTTTTCTATTTCAAAAATCAAAAAATCATTATCTTCCTCAACAACTTCTTTTTCATATCTCATTACTTTATCAATTAGCATTTCAAAATAGTTTGTTTCGTTATTAAGTTCAAAAACTGGACATTGATCAAATTTAACATCACCAATAAATATTGCTCTAATTTTTTTCATTTAAGACTTTTCCTTTCAAAACGCAGTTTTATAATCTTTCCCATTTGTTGACCACAAGTTAGCCAACACTATTGGACTAACCTGCTGCGTTAGTTCAATATTCACTACTTCTTAAAGTAAAGCACCAGTTAGTTGAATAAGAAATCCTCCAATTTACTTGAAGTCATTTACCCAAAACCAATATCGTCCAGTGTTTTTTTTATTATTTGCGATCAACAATATAAAAGGAATAATGATTAAGATAATATATAAAGTGATAAATATCGAGCTTTGAAGAATTTTCATCCTTTCAACTATTGTCATACAAATCATTAATGTTCCTAAAAATAAATAAGGAAAAATTAACCCTCTCTGATAAGATTGAAACTTTTCCTCGCCTAAAATAACTCTAGTTTTTTCAGGTAAAAAATAGTCCTTCTTCAATAGGTGGCTAAACCCAATAACTAGCACTGAAATACCAAGGAATATACCAGTAATTGTTTTCCCCCCTTTCTTTTGAATAACCAACAGCGTTAATTCAATAACAAAAAACTCCATTCTTTCTTGAAGTAAAGCACACGTTAGTTTAATAAGAATATTACTTTTTCTTTTTTTTTATAGCCCAAATGGATAAAACCCATAGTATGATGACGCACACGATTAAAAATAATTTTAAAACAACAAGTTCAAATAGAAATACTTACGTTTTCACCTTACTTTGTTTAGCTAAAATTCAATAAATTAGCCACAATCTTCACCTCAATTATTCCATCTTATTAAACTCGCTTTACTACAATTTAACACGAAACTATAATTTCTTTATTAAACTCTTCTGCATCATTAATTCAAGCAAAAGTGCTACCCCCAGACTTGAAGTAAGGAACCCCTTTCATTCAAAAATTTACATATATTAACTTATTCAACAGAATCGCAAAAAAACCTTCTTCTTCAACTAAACTGCACCTTTAGATCAATAAGAAAAAAGCTTTACTCCTTCTTGAAGTAAAGCACCCGTGAGTTTAATAAGGTTTAACTATATTTAGTTCTATATCGGTACGATATAGCATTGTCTCAACCCAATTATGAAACATTTCATAGTCTTCTTGGTCTGTTTGAACATTACCTAAGAATAAGCCTTTAAATTCTTTACAAAAAAATCATTAAAGAACACATCTATAATTTATTTTATTTAAAAGTTTGTAACACAGTACCTTGACCATTATCTGATTCTACTTCAGCGAATGCTCCATTTATAAAAGTCATTTGTGGTGGAACATGACCGCAATCAATATCGTACAAAATAGGAATTTGAAGCTCTTTAGAAAGTTTTTTATAAACATCTTCAACTGTATAATTTGTAACAGCTGGATTTGCTGGACTTCTCCCGAACATAATGCCACTACAATCCTCAAACCAACCTGCTAATTTCATTTGCACGAGGGACCTACGCAATTCAGTTGGCGATAACTGCAAATTTTCGAGATACCAAATAACAGAATCTCCTTCAATATTATTCTCTTTAAAATTCTGTACATTACCATAGGGTGTACCAATCAGATGCCTAATTATATCAATACAACCACCAAGTAATCGTCCCTGTATCTTAACTTTTTCGTTTACAGTTGATTTCCAGTAAGTTTGTTCTGTTAGATTGAAAATATAAGGAGTAGGGTTATCAGGCTGCCATTCTTTTTGATATTTTTCTGATGAATGTTGGAGAATTGATTCATTCATTTTGGTAGACAATAATGTTCGCCACATTGCTGTCGTATCATCAGAATACTCTCCTCTTAAATCCACTAAGTTGGTTCCGTGTGCTGTAGCAGTACCCGTTTTCAATGTAATTGCTAACAGTAGCAGACTTATATCAGAATAACCTAATATCCACTTACTTTTTATATTTTCAAAGTCAATATATTCAAGTGTCTCAATAAGTAGCTCTCCGCCCCAAGGAGGAATAATAAGTTGAATATTATCACTAAGCATCATTTTATTGAACTCTTCTGCACGCTTTTTAGCAGATGCAGACTTTTCCTTATCTTGTGTCCATGCAGTTTCTCCGCAGATGAAGTTAAAACCTTTCTTTTCCACACTTTTTAATGCAGATTTCAACAAGTGATGTAATTCACTTGGGACTCCAGAGGATGGTGCAGTTACTCCTATTGTTGCACCTTTTTCTAAGATTGGATATTTTATCATGCTTAGCCCCTCTCCTTACGCTTTTTATAAAAATAACATTTTATATGTTATTAAAAAACACTTCTTTTATTACACTAACCTCCTTTTTCATAAAAAAAGCCGTATACTGTTCTATCTCAATTCGAGATGAAAATTTAAGCCTGATTAAACATTTATTTGCTAAAGTCCTATGGGGAAGATCTATAGTTTTTGACTATGCAGATGAAACACTCTATGAAGAAAAAGGAATGTCTAATAGAGTTGAAAATATGGTTAATATGACTTCAGCAAGTGGCGAATCGATGAAATCCAGTTTCACATATAACGAAATTCAAACCATGTTAGAAGAATCAGGTTTGCTTATTTATGAACATTTGACACCTAATGCAATACAGGAACTTTTCTTTAGAAATCGTACAGATTATTTATGTGCTTTTGAGACAGTCCATTTTATCCATGCTGTAAAGAGGTAATATATATTTATAAATACTTTTCATTGTCTGGATTATTGAGCGGTATTTTTTTGTTTTTCTTATTGAAGTAAACTGCCGCGTTAGTTCAATAAAAAAAGAGCTACCTATCAACGCATGATCTTTAACTAAAATTGAATGAGATTTTCAATTATTAGCTTAATTAATTTCCACTATAATGAACTATATTTTAATATAGACAGTATATTCTTTTGGATTAATAAAGCCTAATTTACTACCTAAATTGATTGAAGCAATATTATCAACATCACAATCCCAACGAGGTTGAATATTTTGGGAAAGACAATAATCCATAAATTGTTCAGCTACAATACTTGCTAACCCTTTTCCTCTATAATTTGAGTCAGTTATTATATCTACTTCCGCATAATTTTTAGATTTAAATATTGAAACTCCTCCACTAATAATCCTCTCTCCATCCTTCACACAAAAACCAATCCCATTTTGAAGAAAATTATCAGTGGAATCCCAATATTCGTCGTAGTATTTTTTATCAAATTCCAAACAATGTTCAATCAGATATTGATTAATATTTGTTACATCGAAATCACTAATATCACCTCTTTTTCTATTTTTATATACTATTAAATCAAAAGAAAAACCAAAACGTTGTATTTTTCTTACTTTCTTCTCAAGGTATTTTTCAATTGCCTGATTCCAAATAGGTTCAAAAGAAAATAATGTAAATCTTTTACCTTGCTTAATTGATGCCTCATGTATTCTAACTATGTACTTAACAAATAGTTCATCAGTTGATTGCCCTGTAACGTAATACAATCCTGAATCGGTGTTAATAAGCAATGAATCATAATTGGTGGAATTCGCAAATACCGTTCCTTTAATAATGCAATCTAATACGCTAAATACAAATGTTGGTGCTTCTCTAACTTTCTCCTTTATTATATTATAATGTTCTTTTGGTACCGTAATCATTTCGTTATACCTCCATCAAGCCTACTAATAGAATATTTTTTAATTTATATATTTCACCAAACAGCACCTTTAGTTGAATAAATAATAAAGGCTGTCTCCTGACAACCCTGTTTGTTAAAGCACCCTTTAGTGAAAAAATTGCGATAAAATAGCAGGTTAATTTACCGATTTATTATGTACTGCTTTATTTCTAGATTTCCTAATAAAGAAAAAAGTAAAAGTAATTACTGCTCCTACAATTATTCCAATTACACTTAAGTTTATTCCTGTACCAGTTGTAATACCATCTGCTCGGAAAGAACCATTAGCAAATATTGATACGATAACAATAATAAAACCAGCCCATTCAAAAACCTTATTTCTCACCATTTCAAATCTCCCCCTTACATACAAATTATAACGTTATTCAGATTATTCGAATAGTTATATTTACTAATCCCTTATTGAAATAACCTACCCCTTTAGTTCAATAAGAAAAAAAGCTTTACTCCTTCTTGAAGTAAATCACTCGTTAGTTTAAGTGTAATATTTCACAACTATTATTTTCTTAAAGGAAATTCATTTTCATCCTTATCCATTAACTTTATTATTTTATCCAATTTCTTCTCAAGTTCATTAAGTTGATGCATTTTTGCTTGTTGATTCAAAAGCATTCTCCTAATAAATAGTGAGAATGATACCACAAATAAAACGATTAGCCCCAATACTATAACCTGATAAATCATGTCTCCCACATTAAACATTAAAACATCCCCTTGTATAGAAATGGTCAAGTAACTGTACATTACCTCTCACATTTCTCATTTTCTTTATTTTACCATTTTCTATAGATAATTGGATTCTTTATTAGTCATTCCTTATTGAACTAAACTGCGGCGTTAGTTCAATGAGGGGTAGCTTCAGTAAAATGCGGATTTACAACGATAAGGAAATTCCAAATTAAAAAGCCCATCTCCTCTACAAATCAAAATAGAGAAATTGAGCTTTTAGTTACTTCATTTATTTATTGACTTCATTAACTGAAAGAAGTATTCAGGTTTATGAGTTTTATTTAGGTTATACCACGAATGTAATGCATCTGGTGTAAATACATCTATTTTTTTCAGTACCTCCATTGCAAATTCCAGAGGAGCTATTCCTGATGCAGTAACTAAATTCGCATCAGATACCGCAGATCCCAACTCATAGAACTTTTCTCCTTTATAGTTAGGACATACCATTTTAGTATATTCTAAGTTATTAGTTGTATGCTTTCTAGTATCTAAGTATCCCATATTCGCGAGGCCCTCAGTTGCACCACAAATTGCAGCAACAATAGTGCCCAGCTTTAAAGCTGGGCCAATTCTTTCCAAGATAGGTTGATGAATTTCTTCGCTCCAAGTAGTCCCTCCTGGTAAAATTAAAAGATCTTTACTCTCAAGAGTACATTCATCAAGGGAAATATCTGGTTTTATGCTTAGTCCTCCCATAGTAGTAATCATTTCTTTATTACCTCCTAATGTAACTACTTTTAAAGGTGCTAAATCTTTTTTGAAATATCTTCCTGAGTTTAGTTCAGCAATTAAATATCCATATTCCCAGTCCGACATTGTATTAAATACATATAGAAAAACTTTTTTTGTTTGCATCCAATAACACTCCAATCACAATTGATATAGCTATTATAATGTAACTTCCCTGACAGTTAACGTCAGGGAAGTTATCATACTTGATGAAATTTTATTAATTCCGACAGAACTTCAATAAGTCTTTTCTTAAGACTTATTGGCTCAATAACTTTAATAGATTTATTGTACGGTAAAAGTAAATAAGGTACATATGTATGTATCATATCTTTTTCAAGAAGAAAAACTGCTTGATTTGAAGTCCGTTCTTGTAAATAATGTCCTAAAAACCAATGTTGGCAAATATCAGCCAACACACTTTTATCCCCATTAATAACCAAAGAAATAATCCCTTCCTTATCTTCTATAGTTGGAAGAAGACTTTTTATAAAAGAGTCACGTGCTGAAAAATTTTCTGGCCGGTTAAACTTATTTTCGGTTAGCATTAGATTTTCAATTCGATCTACTCTAAAACTACGGATATCATCCCTAAGATGACAAAATCCAATCACATACCACTTATTATTCCAATAGATAATTCTGTAAGGATCGACCACTCGATAATTTAATTGCTTTTCGCCACTTTTATGGTAAAAAATTTTTACTGAGTACCCGTCAGCTACAGCCTGCTCCAGCTCCTTCAAAAAAGGTTCCATATAGAGTGAACTTAATCTGCTTATTACTTCAAGACTAGTTAAATGTTGGTTTATCTTTGTTTCCTGCTCTTGATTTGAGTATTTACTTAGTTTTGAAATTGCCCTATTTAGTGCTTCACCTCCATAATATCCGGCTTCTTCTGCAAAAACAGCAGCGTGAAATAGTGAAGTTTGCTCCTCAAAATCAAATAAAAGAGGAGCTTCAATAAAATTATTCAATAAAGTGTATCCACCGTTATGCCCTGGTTCTGAAATTATAGGTACGCCACTTGTTGAAAGGGTATCAATATAACGATACACAGTCCTTATATTCATCTCTAACTTTTCTGAAATTTGTTTTGCAGTAATTTTTTCACCTGAACGAAGCATCCATAGAATTGCTAACATATTGTCAATTTTAGGCATATAATTCCACCTTTATATGAAATTTTTATTTTCTATTATATATTTCTGATTTTTGGTATAACTCATCAACTGTTCCTTTCCGATAGCTTTCTATATAATGAGTCCCTAGGCACATTTGTAATTTCACAAATCTCGTTGACAGAAGTTACCCCTAATCAATTCTTTTTTAAATTGTTCTGTTTCTTTGCCCAGTTAATTATGAATTCAATTAATTTTGTGTCGATTCCTTGATTGGTATATTCATCTGTAACCCCTATTCCGATTGAACCTGCGTGGTTTAAGCGTTTTTTCGCAAAGCGATTGAAGAGCAAAAAGCCTACCTTGGTATTTCGTTAGGAGAAGATACAAAAAAAGTTGTTGTATTTGCTGATAATATAATTTCTTTTTTAACTTCAATCATTGCCTCCACATCAAATTCTTCTGCTAGACGTATCAATTAATCATCACCTTCCTTGTTTGAGCTTAACATTAATTAAATTGTGTTGAGCGTACCTTTCTTATTATGCTAGCCTGCTCCTTTAGTTCAATAAGAAAAAGGCTTTACTCCTTCGTGAAGTAAAACACCTCGTTAGTTGAAGAAGTAAAGTGAAGCATATTCAACATTACTTAGATTTCTCCTCCGAATATATAAGAGAGGAATACAACAAAGAAAACACCAAACGAAATAGAAATTAACGAAATATATTTAATAAACCCTTTTTCTTTCTTATAGAAAGCGATAATTCCAAGTGTTATGCCTGTTAAATAGATAGCAAATCCGATAGGGATGGTTATCATAGACCACTTTCCAAAAGTTATATTGATAGGCGGAAAAATCATGTACGCAATTAAAATCCCAACGACAATTAGAATGATTGAGTACATACTATACTTCATTTCCAATTTTCCAGATCCCCCTTAGTGAACTAAACTGCATCGTTAGTTCAAGAAAAAAGTGC
Organism: Psychrobacillus sp. FSL K6-2836; assembly: GCF_038003085.1. Taxonomy (NCBI): domain Bacteria; kingdom Bacillati; phylum Bacillota; class Bacilli; order Caryophanales; family Bacillaceae; genus Psychrobacillus; species Psychrobacillus sp. FSL K6-2836. Next base: position 69,691 of record NZ_JBBOOM010000002.1, on the reverse strand, counting down.
AGCCCCTAAACTTAAAGTAAAGCACCCCTTTAGTTCAATAATTTACATATATTAACTTATTCCAAACAATCGCGAAAAAACCTTCTTCTTCAACTAAACTGCCGCTTAAGTTTAAGTGTAACATTTCACAGTGCATATCTGAGATCAACCTAATATTTTGGACATAAAAAAAGACCATCGAAATGATGGCCATATTTTGCTAAAGCACCGCGTTAGTTGAACATGGTCGCAGACTTATCTTATTTATTATTTAAACTAATTATGTTTCAACTGGAGCCACACTCCAGTTAATCTTATTAACATCTTTTACATTAATGTTTCCTAAACTCAAAATATGAGGAATATATGCGAACATCCCAAAATTAACACCTTTTTTATGTTCATCTGTGAAGTAAGCTAATGTGTCCGACGGCAAAGCTGAACATTCTTGATATGAAATTATATCAATGAATTGAACTTCTTCATCAGGTATATCTGTAGCTGGGCCGTTATAATTTTCTTTATTATAGAAATATACAGCATTTTTATTTTCCACCAATTTTTCCGTTGGTATTTCATAAACCACCAAATCTTTTTTAATACTTACTCCAAGCGAATATAAAGCTTCATAGACACAGTAAGGGTGAAGCGGTAGTAAAAAAATTACATCATTCCATAAACAATTTAATTTGGGAATGCTCTTCAATAATAAGTTCGCCCTTTCTGGATGGTTTAAATACTTTCTTGAGTAGGATTCATAAAGTTCGGGATGCATCAATTTTAACTCATTTAGAGAAGTAAGCACCTCCCCCTTCATTTCTTTTGGCACCATATGATAAACGTAATCCATCAGAATTCCTCCCCAAATAAGTTTTATTGCCCCAAAATGATAACCCTATATATCCTTTCATTCCCTTTTCATCATTCATACTACCTAGAAGGTTTGAAAATAAACAGACTGATAATTTATGGAATAATATGCTATAATTGAATTAACTTAAAAACAGAAAACCGCTAGAGAAGAAGTACATCTCTAGCGGTTTTATATTGTTCTGCCTAATTCCTTATTAAACTAAACTGCTTCTCGAAGTAAAACACCCTTTGAAGAAGATAAGTGACGCATAATCAATAATCACACCCGATTGCGGAAAAATGAATTTGATATTTGTTATAGCTATGCTCTGGAAATAACGGTAGCAAAAAAAAGAGCAATCAATTAAGTAAGTGAATAACGAGATGACATTTAAAAATTTGAACTCCTTGAGAAAGCTCCTATAACAGTACCTATCCAAATTCCTACTAAAATAGTAACCGTAAATAAACCCAGTCCCATACCTTCCCAACCACCAACTCCAAACACGCTATAAATAATTACCACGATACAAATTAGACTTAATACAGTAGAGGTGGAAAATAAAAAATTTCTTGAAACTTTACGGGACATAATAAACATCACAATTGCAAACACAATACCGCAAAGCAATATAGGCGTCCATCCCTCTAACATCAAAGCATCCATTTAATTACCTCCTGTTATGTATTCCACAAACTGGCCAGATTGTTGAACACAAGTTAAACAACACTCTTCAACCAACCTGCTGCGTTAATTCAAAAAAAGTGCCATTCCCAGACTTGAAGTAAAGTACCTCTTTTGTTCAGAAATTTACATATATTAACTTATTCAACACAAACGCAAAAAAACCTTCTACTTCAACTAAACTGCTACTTTAGTTTAAGTGTAACATTTCACAATCCATCTCTGTGGTCAACTTAATGTTTTGGGCATAAGAATAGACTATCGAAATGATGCTCATAATTTGCTAAAGCACCTTTAGTTCAATAAGGTATACCTAAATTAACCATCCACATCGCCCAAACACTTGGAAAGTTAAGCTAGTTATAGCTGATATATCTTGACCAAAAATACCTAAAGAAGGTGCAACTAAAAGACTGAGTATTACAATAGAAATCTAGCTATTTTATAGAAAATTTATTTATGGTAAATTTAAACCAAAAAGTTTGGGAAAAAAAGACATAAAAAAAGAGTTGCCTAGCAACCCCATCATTTCGAACTAAAGCACACGTTAGTTTAAAAAGAAAATAGTTCTTACTATTGCTTGATAAGATATTTTTCTTTAAAAATCGGGCTTATTTCACTCCACACATCAAATTTATTACCATCTAAATCATAGAAAACAAAGTTCCTTCCAGAGTGTCCTCTGTTTTCAATTTCTCCAACTCTTATTTCTTTATCGGTAAAATCTCTATGTATTGCCTCTAATGCAGTTAGTCCATTAACTTCAAATGTTATAGAAAATCGTTCTACACCATAACAATCATAGAAGTTAGAACTTTGATTTTCTTTAGATTTAACAAGAAAAATACTATGGTTTGCAAAATTAAGAATCGCTTTATCTTCGTCTTTATAGCTTAACTCTGCCCCCAATTTGTTTACATACCATTCATAAGAATTTTCTACATTAGTTACTGGAATATAAGTAGTTCCTACCCTTAGCAACTTTTCGCTCATTCTATCGACTCCTTCCAATATCTTTAAAAGATACTTTCTCCATTTATGTATTATTTTCCTTCTAATCTCCATTTTTTTATTGAACTACAGATATTTAAAGTGATTGTTGATAGTAGTTTTATTTTTTATTTAACAATGAAAATTAAAGTACACTTAAAATCTAAATTAACTTTATTGGCAAACCCCTAATGGATTACCATCTGGGTCATAGAAAGTGAAAAATTTAGTATTCCCTTCCCCAGTAATGTGATTTACCTTAACATTCTGTTCAATTAAAAACTTGTGGGTTTCCTCTATATTTTGAGGAATAAAATTATAATATTTTCCTACACCAAAATTATTTTTTGGAAATTTCATTGGTTGATGATCGAGGGTTTTTACAAGACATACTACTGTTTGAGACTGTTCTGTAATCTTCATTACAGCAGCATCTTCCTCCATGTAAAGAAGTTTAAAACCAAGTATTTCTTCATACCAATTAGCAGATAACTTAGGGTCTTTTACTGGAATAAATACTCCTTCGATACCCTTTAAGAGTGATTGGGTCATATCCTTAAACTCCTTCCGTAGTTTATATACATTATTAGAATTCTAAATAATTATAGGAATTCTTTATGGATTCATTTTGAACTGGAATGCCCCTTTCTTGAAGAAGCGATTGCTCTTATTGAACAATCGCAACTCCTGAAAATAAACATAAGTAGGCATTCTGGTTCAAGCAATGAATTTTAATTATTGATTGGTAAATATATTTCAACCTCTTCCTCACTATTTTCCATAGGATGATAAGTCTCAACGATATAGGATTCTAAATTCCTTTTATACCCCTGTTCATTTGCCCATTTCAATAAATTATTATGTAGCTTATTGAGATCATTTATTTTCCCTCTAGTCGTAACATAATCTAATCCAGTTTCGATATAATCCATCCCCACCGGAACTTCTTTCTTAATCTCTTTAACAATTACTCCCACGTAATAGTGACCATCCAAATGGTTATCATCCTTTTTAGGTTCAAAAAGAGCTATTTCTGTAGCCGAATGATCATCAATTTCATCTAAACGAGCTAAAAATTGTTGGGCAAGATTTGGAACTTCAATACCAAAATTAGCAAAAGCTCCATTGCCTTTTATACCTGTAACTCTAAAAATTTTCTTAACCTTTTTGCAATCCACCATATCACCCCTAAATACTTTATTAATCACTTAAATTCTCCTTCTACTAATGGAATTCCTCCTTTTTTATCTATTCTATTTTAACTAACCTACTGAGTTAGTGAACTAGCGATTTCTCTATTGTTTAATCGTATGGACTTTCGATTTTTGAATTCGTTTTTTATGATAAATGCACATTTAAGCGGAAGCCAAAGGAATGAGTATTATTAGAAGTACTATAAAATGTCGAAGGAGCAACGTCTTAAAAGACGTTGCTCCACTTTATTAAACCAACCGTCAATTGTAGAAGAAAGTTAAATATTTTTCTGTAATAAATCAGTTAAACCGTTGGGAAAGAGTATCTTCTTACCATCAATAATTTCTTCTAATGTAATCCATTTTGTGAATGTAGTTTTTCTTCCTTCCACAACCTTAAAACTTTCTTTATGGTACAGACTTTGGTTTGTAAATTCCACCAAATAAATCTGAGTTATTTCATGACCTACATTTTCGTCTATTCTAAAGATATTTTCTAAACAGCCAATATAGCGTTTAATCTTTATATCCACGGATATTTCTTCACTGTATTCTCTGATAATAGTTTCACTTGACTTCTCACCAAGTTCAATTGTTCCACCAATTGGTCGATAATATATACCTATTCCCTTTGAATGCTTTCCTTCTAATTCTTCTAAAAGAATTTTATTATTTCTCAATATTATTCCTAATGTATTTGCTTTTGGATACACATAATCCCCCCTATATCACCAGCTACTATTAAATAACTTTCCGTGTATCAAATCCAAATTAACTAAACTGCTGCTTAAGTTGAAAAAAAAAGAGCTGTATTATCAGCTCTATATTTCTCATAGCTTCACCTAATGGGGTGATTTAGTTTATGTTCTTCTATCAAGTCTATGTTCCTTCGGTTAATGGAATAATCCTGTAAATAGGGACTCATATTGGCATACATTTCAACATTTTGTAACTCAGATATTGGTAGCCATTTAACTTCTATTTGATTCGAATCTGGGTTTTCTGGCAATTTTGGTGTGGTGTGATTTATTATTTTGCATTCAAACATCATAACTAATGTATGGATCTTCCCAAACTTTTCAAGATTAAGATGTGGTGTATATTCATAAACAAAGGCTAAAGGACCTACTTCTACATCTATACAAGCTTCTTCCTTGGCTTCTCTTTTAACAGCATCAGTAATAGATTCTTTTGGTTCTGTTCCACCAGCAGGTAAATCATAGACGATACCTCTTATCGGATCATTATATACCGTTAATAATATTTTATTATTTTCTATAATAATTGCAGCTGCTCTTACTCTGATATGAAACTGCATTTAATATCCCCTCCTATAAGTTTTTTTAAATGTTACATTATATCGCTGAAAATGCACTTTATTATTTTACTAATTGAGCATTATATAATAATATCGTCTTCTACTAGATTTTGTCTTTCTTGGTTATGTCCTTAAATTAATATTTTTAAATTTTTTTAATAAGCCGTATAATTTCTCTATGTTCAAACGTCTTATTATTGAAAGGATATTTAGGAGGGGAAAATATGGAAAAAAGTAGTAACATTAACAAGAAACTTGTAGATGAAACTCGGAAATTAAGAAATGAATTTGAAGAAACAGTTTTAGTTTATTCATCAGACCTATGGAAATATTGTAAATATATTACTGGTTCTCCCTGGGATGGAGAAGATCTTTATCAAGAGACAATAATAAAGTCCTTTGGATTACTTCCACAACGTTGGAGCGATATTACGGACAAAAAATATTACCTTTTCAAAATTGCAACAAACACTTGGATTGACCATTGCAGAAAGCATAAACGTGAAATTGGAACTTTAGATGAGGCACCTGAGCCATATTATGATTCTTCTAACCACCTATTATTAGAAGAAATTCTGACTTCGTTGGAATCAAATTTAACCATCAAGGAAACAGCGGCTTTTCTACTAATGGATATTTTTCAATTCAGTGCAGAAGAAGTAGCTGGCATTGTACAGAGTACTTCAGGAGGTGTTTATTCTTCTGTGCAACGTGCAAGAAGAAAAATAGCTTCTTTGGATTTTTCGAAAGCGAAATCTAACATTAAAATAAATACTCAAAGTCATAACGTTACAATCCAAGCTTACTTAGAAGCCTTTAATAATGGAAATTTAAAAAGTATGTTAAGCTTATTTAGTGAACATGCACAAAATGAAGCGTTCTTTGGATTCCAGGAATTCTCTAAAGAGGAAATGTGCAATGGTTCTCTAAAATTTGGATTGCCTGGACATATTGCTAAAGAAGTAGTGCTTTGGGATAAACCAGTTATTATAGTCATAACTAATAATAATCATGGACCTAAAATTCATGACATACAAATACAAGAGATTGAAAATGGTAAGATAGTAAGCCATAAAAGCTATTTCTTTAGGAAAGAATTTATTTTAGCCGCAGCCGAAGAACTTGGAATTAAGGCACAGTTAGTAAAACCCCCAGTAAATTGGAGTTAAGTACTTGGGATAACAACTGTTATCCCTTTTTTATTACACTATTTAAATAAATAATGCCCATCTCTCTACGGTTCATATGTCACATAAAAAATCTCATTCTCTTATTTAACTATAGCACCCTTTAGTAGAAAAGTAGCACTAGCAAATTATATAAAGAATGAATAATAATTACTGACCAAAGAGAATTACTTTTCTTATATACAACCCCAAATATAATACCCAACACAAAAACTGTTAATATTGAACTTAGAATATAAGGGAATTCAAACAGACCTTTATAAAACCAAATAGGAAAATGAATCGATACAAAGAGTAAAGCTGTAATTGTATTTGCTATCCAGAATCTCAAAGAATCCATAAGTTTTCTTAATAAAAAACCTCTAAAGACAGTTTCCTCTGTTATACCAACCAATAGAATAGTATTAAGCCATCCGTTAAATCCTATTTGAAAACCGATATTATTTTTTAAAACGATTAAATTTATTACAAAATAGAATATCAAGGCTAATGATACCCAACCTGTCCATTTTAGACCTTTTCTAAAGTTTTGATGTAACTGTAAATAGGAAAAGGGTTTACTTTTTTCCATAATTTTAACTAATAAAATAACAGGAATGACCCAAATAACTATTTTAATAGTGGCTGAAATTATAGCTCTTGGAACGGGTTCCATCAAATCTAAATATTGGGCAATCCATAATTCTCTTATACACCATATTGCATAAAATATTATGAAATATAACCAAATATAATTTTTATTTACCTTTAATTCTATTAGAATCTCCCCATTTCTTCTTCAAAAAACCTGCCTCGTTAGTTCAATAAGAAAAAGTACTTTACCATTCTTGAAGTAAACCACCCGTTAGCCACCCATGTAGCGCAAAAACAGCGCTACACCACAGAGAATGAAAATGTGAAAACCCGGGTATAGGATACTACGGCTGGGAGAGGAAGGTCGATGAACTATGGTGCCATAGAGCCCATCCGTTAGTCTGACTCCAACGACCACGGTGCATCACAGACTGTCGCTCCCTTACGGGAAGCACTCATGGGAGATTAATCCTACTCTGGTTATTGCACCAGCCTCCAATACTATTTGCCGTAGAAAGGATGATTACCATGGAAGTAATCATTGAACGTGCTTGTGGGATGGATGTCCATAAGGATTCCATTACTGCTTGTATTATTACGCCAAAAGGAAAGGAGATTCAAACGTTCTCCACTAAAACTGTATTTCTATTACAGTTAATTGACTGGATTAAGGAGCATGGTTGTACTCACGTAGCAATGGAAAGCACAGGTGTATTTTGGAAGCCTATTGTTAACTTGCTTGAAGCCGAGAGCATTGAGTTTTTAGTAGTGAACGCTCAACATATGAAAGCAGTACCAGGTCGCAAGACCGATGTAAAGGATGCAGAATGGATTGCCAAACTTCTTCGTCATGGTCTACTTAAAGCAAGTTTTATTCCAGACCGAAATCAGCGGGAATTGCGAGAGTTAGTTCGTTACCGTCGAAGTATTATTGAAGAGCGTGCGAGACAACATAATCGGATTCAAAAGGTTTTAGAAGGAGCGAATATCAAACTCGGTTCCGTTGTCTCCGACATCATGGGTGTTTCGTCGCTTGATATGCTTCGTGCTATCGCCGATGGCGAAAATGATCCTGAGAAATTAGCCAGCTTTGCCCGCCGATCAATGAAGAAGAAAAAGAGTGAACTAGAACTAGCTCTTCGAGGGTATATCAATCCACATCAACGTCTCATGTTGAAAACCATTCTGGTCCATATAGAATTTCTAACTGAGCAGATTGAGCTATTAAACGAAGAGGTGGCTACTAGGTTATCATCCCATCAAGAAGATATAGAACGATTGGATTCCATTCCTGGCATCGCCACTCGAATGGCTGAACAAATCTTAGCCGAAGTCGGTACAGATGTGGAGAAGCAATTTCCCAGTTCAGCGCACTTATGTTCCTGGGCAGGATTAGTACCTGGACATAATGAAAGTGCGGGCAAGAGGAAATCAACCAACATGAAAAAAGGAAACAAGTACTTGAAATCGGCATTAATTGAAGCGGCTCATTCTGTTAGAGGATCCAAAACCTACTTGGGAGCCTTGTATAGGCGCACTGCATCAAGAAAGGGTAAAAAGCGTGCCGGGATATCAGTGGCTCATGCCATTTTAAGAATCAGCTATTATCTCCTAACTCGCAAAGAAATGTACGTAGACTTAGGGGAAGATTACTTTGACAAACAAAAAGAACAATCAATTGTACGATATTCTGTCCGAAGACTTGAAAACTTAGGTTACAACGTTACAATCACTGAACCAAATGCCTCCTAATCCACTCACAATTTAATTCTGCTATAGGCGCTGCACTTTTTTAAAAAATTATTGAGCTGCGTCAGATTTCGTATTGCCTTTTTCCCTAAATCGAAGATTTTAATTTTCATGGGAGTTGTACAAGATAATACAACTTCCCTAAATTCTTATATCTCCAATCATTTCACATAGAGCTTTAGCTATTTTAGACCTTAGAAATTCATCAAAACAGTAGAACAGAAATGAAGATAGAAAAGAAATTATGATACATGCTAATGAGAAAACCTGAATAGATAATTTAGTCAGTCTGATCATTAAGTTCAAACATAGAAATAGGGTGTATTTAAAGTGGTAAATTACGACGTTTAAACACGACAACTGCTGTTGAAAAAGTAAAAAATCCAATTCCTAAAAGAATAAGTGAAGGAATGAATATCTCAGCATCACCATTTGCTATTTCACTAGGATTGTATAATGAAAATGGTGTTATGTTTCTTAGCCATTCAAAATCCAAGCTGATTTTTCCTGCCATGTCTAATCCATAGAAAATAAAAGTTAAAGCAGCAGCTATACCAAGCGACTTTTTTTCGTCATTGCATAAAGATGAAACTAGAAAAGAGTACCCACCAACAACAAAAAACAATAAGAATCCAACCAAGCATATCTGGAAAAATGTATTAAATTCAAGCGAGGTTTGACTATCAATTAACATTTCTCCAGCAATGATACCACCTAAAAATGTTAATAATACTATAAAAAGTAATCCGCTAATCAAGACTAATGCTTGAGTAAAAGCTATTTGAGTACGAGAAACCTTAGTAGAAAGTAAATAAGCCATAGATCCCTTATCAACGAGATGTGCTAACAATTGAGTTGCTGTCATTACACTAAAAACACCTAAAATAATAGGGAAAAACAGACCGAAATATTCAGCAGAAATAAATCCACCATAACTAGTAAGAGAATCAAAGCCAAGCGCGTTTTTCAGTGTTTCAGGGATTATTCTTATTAATTCGTTAATTGCCTCTGCATTTTCTGCAAACAGCGGATATAAAGAAGTCATTAAAACTACATAGAGGGCCGAACCAAACCCAAAACTAAGAAAGTTTTTCATATTTAGTTTTACCATTTGATTGAATAAAGAAATATTCATTTTACAGCCTCCTTCGTATCATAGTAGTTCATAAAAACATCTTCTAAGCTTTGACTAATAATACTTATATTTATAACGTTAAATTTAGATAATTCTTCAATTAGCTCATTGTAATCACCTTGTACCACAATCCGAACAACATTGTCATTAGTGTTTTCAATGATTAAATTAGATCCTTTAATTTTTTCTACATCGTTTTTATTCTCAAGAGTAATATCATAGATTTTTCGTTGCATATATTGAAGATCGTTGATGTTTTTAACAGTCACAATTCTTCCATCCTTAATAATGGCAGCTCTATCGCAAGTTCTCTCTATTTCTGCAAAACTGTGGGAAGACATAATAAATGTTTTCCCTTTTGCTTTTTCTTCTAAAACAAGATCGATAAAGACTTTTTGCATTAAAGGATCTAATCCTGACGTTGGTTCATCTAATATATATATTTCAGGATTGTGCATAAATGTAACAACAATACCTACTTTCTGTTTCATCCCTTTTGACATTTTACGAATTGGTGTTTTAGGCTCAAATTGAAGTCGTTCAATTAATTCATTACGCATTCTATTGTCCTTTAGTCCTTGCATACCTGCCATTAGATTAATAAATTCTAATCCGTTCAATCCATCCATAAAAGAAATTTCTCCTGGTAAATAGCCTACTTTTTCTCTTGCTTTCTCTTGCTGTTCCCAAGTGTTAAACCCATGAATTATAGCAGTTCCTTTTTTTGGCTTCATATACCCCATCAAATGACGAATCGTAGTGGACTTTCCTGCACCATTCGGTCCTAAAAATCCAAAAACCTCACCTTTTCCTACCTCGAAGGTTACATCAAATATTCCCCTTCCATTTGAAAACTGTTGTGTTAAACCATGAATTTGTATCATTTAGCATCTCCCCTACAATTTTATAGATTTTAAGCGTTTTTTAAGTTTCATGGGAGTTGAAGAATGGGTTAACCATTGCAGAAACCTCTACGACTGTTGCGCTCTATACGAGTATTACTCATGGGAGATCAATCGAACTCTAGTTATTGCACCATCCTGCCTTTATTCTATGAAGAATGGAGTAGATTCTTGATTTACCTTTTAACTCCAAACTCAACATAAGCATTCTGAAGGCTCAGACTTTTAGAAAAAGCAATCTCTGAGTCTTTTTGTTATGCAATTTTATAGATTTTGAGCTAATTTTCATGTGAATTTAATAAGAATATAAAGTTGTTAATATTTAATCAGAAATTTTATCAATTCATCTTGCATCTTTTCAGAAGCTTTTCCGATCCAGATTAAGTGTCCCCAACTTTCAAGAATACAAAGCTTCGAATTAGTGATGTTATGTTGAGCATGGTACGCATGATCAATAGAGGCAGCACTGTCATTTTTACTATGTAAGATCAAAGTAGGACACTTTATTGATTGAAGATCAGTTTTGGTTATTTGCCCTGTTTGAATAAGATCGATCATAAATCCATGTCCAGAGCGTTGTCTGTTATTCATCTGACGGAATTTATCAATGTCTTGTTTGTTTATTAGATTGGCGACTTGAGTATAGGGTAGTTTGCTAAACGAAGAGGCCATTTGTTTAAACATAAATTTTGGAAACCGGTTACTTAAGTTTCTAATCAACCTCCATGTATATTTTTCTACGGAAGGACGAAACAAAATTTGAGCTGCTTTATATTCCATGTCTTTAGAGGTAAGCCACTGTTTTGATACTGCTGATTGCAATGTAAGACTTCTTACTCTTTCTGGATACCGTGATGCAAAAAAGAGTCCACTTGGTCCTCCAGCCGAAATAGCAATTACATGAACACTTTCGATATTCAACTTATTCAATAACGTTAGATAAGCATGGCAGGCTGTTTGAAAATCACTCCCAAGAAGAGGATCTGTGTTGCCATATCCTGATCTTGAAGGTGTTATAATAGAATATCCTTGTTTCAAAAGTTCTTCATATCCAAATTCCTCGTAGCAGTTTGAATGTCCGCCATGAAAAACAAGAATTGGTATTCCTGTTCCTACAATTGAATATTCTAATGTTCTTCCTTTATCATCAATCAAGGTGTCAATTACTCTTTCTTGATATTGAACCTGATCCCCCATTAAAGATGGCAATGTAATCACCCTTTCGTTTTTAAGTAAGCTGCAAGAGCTTGGTTATCATATGTACGTTTACTAAAGCAATGAGTTTCATTAATCGCCAACCTACTCCTTTAGTACAAATAGGTTCAACAAAAAAGTGCGAAACCTGCCACGATCTTAAATAAGTCTACTCTATCTATCAATGGTTGATTTTCTTCGATTCCTGGAATCGATTGAACAATCTTGTAATCTTGTAATTCATTTGCCAAGGTCACTATACGAATTTCCAATTCTGAAAGGTGTCCTTGTTACTGAAAAAGCATTTTAATTTACACTTGAAGGTTAATCAAGTGACTGTGATACACCACTTTTTGAAATGGATTTCGAGATGCGGAATCCATTAATTTTTTGACCTTATCCAATGCCCATAGACTAGACCGTCTTGGACAAAACTCCATCACACATTCCGCTAGTTTACTTTCCCCAGCCGCTAGTACATCTTCTGAAGCAAATACTTTTAAATATAAATGAGCAACGTCATAATGACGTTGCTCATTTGACTAACGCACCTGTTAGTTCAACAACTTCATAAAATCAATTCTTGTATAGGTATTATCATAAGTCGTACCATCATCATTATAAAAAGTTGCTTTTTTAATATATGTGTCTGAAATAGCTTCATAACCGTGTTTGTTAATTAACTTTATCATTTTAGGATTTTCGACTGGGTCAATACTAACAAATATCTCAGAAAAACCTAAATCCTTTGCAATATTTTCTCTAAACCTTATTAAATCTGAACCTATACCATTACCACGGTAATCCACTTTTACATAAAGGTCGCTTAATTTGGGAAGTAAAGTCCCACTTAATTTAAGAACTCCAAAACCAAATATATGTGCATTTTGTTCAGCGATTATCAAATATACTTCCTTTCTTGCAAATTGCTTTAAATATTGCTTGAATAAATCTTTGTTATTTCTAATTTTGCATAAATCCGATAAGTCGTTTTCATTTGCCAATCTTAAAATATATTTGATTTTAACTCTCCTTTTTTAGCCGGACTTGTTCAACTAACCTGCCGCGTTAGTTCAATAAGAAAAAGCACCCTTTCAGGCAGCCACTTGTTTGCTAAAGCACTCGTTAGCTTAAAAAATAAATACAGTAATTGCAACAAGAAACAAAATTATATCATCAGGAGAAAAGACACAAATGCGTGTCTTATTTTTTCTTCACCTTCTGCTTTTTCAAACTTTCTCCTATAATCTTTCCAAGCAGAAAATACGCTAAAAAGTCATTAAACCTTCTTGGTTCAATACAACACAGTTATGTAAATAATTTAATTAAAGCAACCAAAATTAGAATTATAGAAATAGTTATGAATATATAACCATATTTTGCTTTTTTGTCTTTTTTAAATTCATCTAATCCTGACAGAAACATCGAAGTACCTAATGACAACATCATAAATGGTATAAACTCAAGCGGAGTTATTAAATCTAAAAACCCAAAAACTACAGCACATATTAATAACGGTATTCTTAATCTGTTTAGCATTATTCGCCTCTTTTTTTAACGTTATTGTTAGATTCAAAATGGTGGGATAAGAATCTATACTTTTCGTAATTTAGTATATAAATAACTCTTTACTAGTACCATTCTTCATTATTTCCTTCTTAAAATTACCTGCTACGTTTGATCAATAAGAAAAAAGGATGACTAAGCAACTCGTAATCTTTAACTAGTGCACCCATTAGTTGAAGAAGAACAAAAGGTGTTGTGATTAATTAACACTTTTTTATATCTCCAAAAGTAATCTTCATGCTGGGTGCGTATATTAAAGAGGAATCCATGTTAAATACTTGTGAAAACAGTAGTTCAGCCTCAAATTGTTCCTGCGCTTCCTTAAATGTAACACCTCGTTTCGTCAAACTTTCAATAAACTGATCCTTATTTATAGGTTCTCCACCTACTCCATCTTCTTTAAGCGAATAAAACAATGTTTTCTTATCTTGTTGATTATCATCTGGGTAGAGGAAGTTAACTTTATCACTTACTCTGCACTCAATGTTCTTCACTCCCAATTCAGATAGATATTTAGGTACTTTTGCTCCAATATTCCCATCATTTCCAGTTTTATTTTTGCTCTCTTCGAATAATTTCTGCAGAATACCAAGTGGAACAATATGTGATTGTTCATATCCTCCAAGTTCATATGATGACATACCTGAAATCCAATGTGGTTCAAAACAAATTATTTTTCCATTGTTAACAATAGAATTTACCATTCTTTGAAGCATTTTTTGGGGTTCGGACATGTGTAATAAAAACGCATGGCAAACAGCAATGTCGTACTTACTCTCTAATACAATCTCATTGGTATCTGCTACAAAGAATTCGGATTCATACGGAAGACCACGAAAATATTCTATCGCCTTATTAATAAGTTGTTGGCCTTTATCTATCCCTGTATATTTAGAGCCTTTCGGTAATAGAGGTAATAATTTAAGTCCTAAATACCCATATCCACAACCAAAATCAATAATATGTACTGGTTTGGAAAACTTCCAAACACTATTCACTAAAAACTCTAAATAGTCATCGTTATAATATAAATCTCTCGTTCTTTTGAGGTATTCCAGTTGGGTATCCCAATAATACTCCTCCATTTAAGTCCCCCCTATCTTTCTTATAAAAAAATACTCTATACAAATCCTACAATTTCTTCCTCGACTATATTGCCGCGTTAGTTCAATAAGAAAAGCTCCCCTTACCGGTAGCAACTTGTTTAACTAAAGCATCTGTTAATTGAAAAAGAAATTTTGTCTTTAAGTTCAAATTTCATTGAAATAATTAAAACTCTTCTTTTAAGATAGAGTACATTTTTAAATCTCGATGTTTCCCTTTCACCAATATACCTTTTCTAATTATCCCTTCAAAAGCCATTCCGGCTTTTTCCATTACTCTTGCTGAACCAGTATTTTCTACATCACACCTTGCTTGAATACGAACTAAATCCATTTCTTCAAAACCGAATTTTATGATTTCCTTTGCTACTTCAGTAGTTAAACCTTTTCCCCAGTAGTCTTTAGAAAGAACATATCCGATTTCAGCGGTTCTATGATTTGGATCCCACCAAACAAAATCGATAGTTCCGATAAATTTTCCATTTTCCTTGCATTCAATTCCCCAAGGTGAAACCTGCTTGTTTTTATATTTGCTCAATACAAATTCAACAAAATCTTTTGTATCAGATATCGTTTCATGGGTATTCCAAGTTACATACTTAGATACTTCTTCATCTGAACCGTATAGATGCATATCTTCAATATCTTCTAAAGTGACTTTTCTAAGAATAAGGCGTTCTGTTTCTAAGATAGGTAGATCACCATATATTTTTTCAACCTTCATTTAAACCCCTCCACTAATTACTTGCTGAGAAATACTACTTCTATAAAGAGGTTGTCTATTCCTCCTTCTTCTTGTTGAATTAAACTGCTAAGTTGGTTCAACAAGAAAAGGCTATGTTAAAGGTAAGGGTTGATTTATAGTGAAATGGTATGGTGACACATACATCTGTTTAAAGTAAATTCACTTTAACTGGATATATATGTTAAAATGTGAACAAGTTTGCGAAGGTTTACACTTAAACTAACGCGGCAGTTTAGTTGAAGAAGGACTTTGTTTGATTAAATAATTATAAACAAAGAATTATTGAGTGGTTGAGGCGTTTTTTAAAAAAAGACCATTAGCTTCTGAAAAATAGAAAACAATTTTAGGATTTATGACCGACTTTATCGCAATGGTCAATATGCACCACGAAATAAATGCGGAAAGAGTGGGAAAATGAAAATAAATGAATTTATTCAGCAATTTTATGAAAGACGTCCTAATGATGATAGGTATGATGTTGCTACAGATGAAATGATTGCAACATATGAACAAACAATTGGATTTCGTCTGCCAGTCTCATTTGTGGAATTTCTAAAGAAATTCTCAAACGGTGTATTTTTATTGGATTGTGAACCCATTGGAGGTGTTAATAAAGACTCGCCTAATTATATTCGTAAAGTCAATAGAATTATCCCTGACATTCCGGATGAAGTTCTAATTGTAGAAACTAATGAGTTGATAGAATCTAATCGCCTTATATCCTTCACTATGTTTGATGCTGGAGATCATTCGAACAATCACTGGGTATTCATATGCGAAGATAACGGTCCTAATCATGAATATAGGGTTGGGTTTGTTAGTCAGATAGAACCGAGGATTGTAAAGGTTTTAGACAATTTCGAAGAATGGTTAACTATATTTTGGAAACATAATGGTGAAGAGGTTGATAGGACATATCCTGTGTTCTACATACTCATCCCATCGTATGATGAGCGAATGGAGACACTATATGACTGGTTTGATTGAACGCCATTTCATTTATCGAAATACTAGTAGTTTGGGCGATTTATTTTAATATCGCTTATTCACTAACAGGTGCTTTACTTCAAGAAGGAGTAAAGCCTTTTTTTCTTATTGAACTAAAGCAGCAGTTTAGTTTAAAAACCATAAGTGAAAATTTAATTAGAAATTAACGATTTACTATGAAAAGGGGGAATTCCTGTGAGATTAAAATACTTTTTCTGTTCTTTAATAGCTATTGCTTTTTTATCGGGTTGCTCCAACGATTCATCAGCTAATATTAACAATTCATCCGCAGAATGGGCTTTTAAGTTTGTTGTTTGGGATGGTTATATTTATCGATTAAGTGACGAATATGTAGATGATATAGTTGAAGAAATCGGTGAAGTAACAAACCATTCAGTTATAGAGGACACGTACTCTGGAAACTTCTCGAATGTGTATGAAAAAGGTACAAAATATTACGCTATGCAAGGAATAAGCACAGAAGAAGCAATTGCTATTGAAGAAGAAGGTAAGTATAGAAAAGCGATTAGGGATGGAAAGTATGGAGAAAAATAACTTTTATTTTTTACTAACGGGTGCTTTAGTAAAAAGTGGACCTTAAACAATGGGCTTGGAGATACATTTTCCTTGCTCATTTTTATGTGCACTTTTTATTTAGAATGCATAGTCTCTCTGCCTTAACTTGTCTGCGGTTTCCCATGTTCCATGAACACTTGCCAAGATAAGCATTTGCTTTTTATTTACTCAAATCGCTTTCCATTTTTCTATTGTCTAGGAATTGAAACCACACTAAATAAAAGGTAAATACTTCGTAGAAACACCATTAAAACGACTTTTCCATTTCTTTAAACAGGAGTGGTAATTATTAATATTATTGAGGTGGTAGATGCCTTTCTTTACATATTCTTTCTTACCTCCGTTTATGATGATGTGCCCCACATCGTTAGTAGATGTGTAAGATTTGTGAGCATCGGAAATAAGCACCCTATCATTCTTAAAATGCGATGTAAGGCAATTTGTTCCATTAGAATCCTACCTGAACCTACCAATTTTGAAAAGGGTGTTTTGTTTCGGTCTCTAGCTACTAATACACAGACTTGTTCATTGGAAATACCTCTTTTGGAAGCAGAACCGCCACGTTTTCTTGGTTTGCGATTCAGAATAACTCTTCGTCCTTTATGGCTTTCTAAGAAGTATGTTTCATCTACTTCTACGAGTCCTTCAAATATACCGATGCTTTCTTTAGTGAGAACAGACAGCACTTTATGCCTCCAGTAAAAAGCGGTTACTTGAGTAATGCCAATTTGCGAAGCTGTTTCACGAAGCGATAGACCATTCAACATACACTCTATAAACGGAATCCATTTATCTGCCTTTTTCAAACGATACATAGGGGAAATGGTCAAATCACTGCTTAATTTATGACAATTTTTGCACTTATAAGTGGTAAATCAAAACAACCAATTGTAATTAAACTCACTCTTCGTAGAACCATATATAATCCTCCTCTTCGTTAGTTCAAGAAAAAAGTGCCACCCCAAAACTTCTAGAAAAGCACACCTTCTGTACAACAATTTGCATATATTAACTTATTTGACACAATCACAAAAAAAACTTCTTCTTCAATTAAACTATCCCTTTAGTTCAATAAAAAAAAAAGGCTTTACTCTTTCTTGAAGTAAAGCACACGTTAGTTTAAATACATTATTTCACAATCTATTAGGCTACTCTCCAAAAAACTATCTAAAGAAATTTTTAATTGCATCAATTCTTATCTTATGACTACAATCGTCGCAGCAAAAAATCTTACTCTTTCTTTCCTTAAATTGTTTATATTTTAGTGAACCTTCGTATTCTTTGAATGTTCTTTTACAACTATAACAAAGTATCTCATAGTAAATCACTGTTATCCTCCTTAACAACATATTACTTTTTAGTTGATTTATCGAAGAGTGTAACCAGTTCTCTAGTGTATTCCTGAACATCTAAATGAGACTTTTTCATTAATTCAAGGGTGAATCCGTCAATGGCATTTCTTATTGTTAACGCCATCACTCTTGATGATGATCTTGTAAATTTTCGGAAAATTCCTTCTTGCATCCCTAGAGTAAGAATATTTTCAATTGGAAGTAAAATAGTTTCATCATGGTCTGAAGCAAATCGAAATTTACCATCAGAAGTTCTCTTATTAGAAACCACTTCTATAACAGCGATAACATGTTTCCGATTTTCTTCTATGAAAGTTAGATTGGATTCAATATAAACCCGAAGCATTTCTTTAGGAGATTTTTGAGCTTCTATTAGTGGAGCAATATAAGATTGCCAAGCCATATAGTATTCGATAGCTATTTGATCCAATAAATCCTCTTTATTTGCAAAGTGATAAGAAATAACTCCCTTACTGATATTTGCACGTTTTGAAATTTGTCCTAAAGATGCTTGAGCGTAACCTATTTCAGCAATAGTTTCAATTGCACATTCCACAATTTGAGTTCTACGGGCTTTTTCAATGAAAGACATTTCTTTTTGGTTAGTTGGTTTATTTTTTTTACTCATGTTTTTCTTTTAGAACAGTCGTACAACTGCACACAAGAATATACGTTCTATTTTCCTTGTTCACTATCGATTAATAGACTATACTTAAATCATTACATATAATGGGGGTAAATATAATGCTTTCTAACAACTTAAAATCTTCAGTTGTACTGGTTGAGTACACCGATACTTACGATGAACACCTATCCAACTATCATTTACCTGAAGATCAACTACAATTTACCAGTATGCCTTTGGATAGAATTAATATTCCTAATGCTTCCAACAGTGCTAAACATGTATTAATTCTTGAAAACAGTGTTCCCGTAGGTTATTTTGCTTTAGAAGATGGCGAAAAGCTTTTAAAGTACAGCGATAACACTGATGCACGTTTGCTGACAGCTTTCTCAGTTGATTCGAGAAATCAAGGAAAGGGATTAGCAAAGAACGGGCTCCAGCTATTACCTGAGTTTGTTAAGAATAATTTTCCCGGAACTAACGAAATTGTCCTCGGTGTCAATAAGAGAAATACGCCTGCTTATAATCTTTATTTAAAAACAGGATTTGTAGACGAGAACGAATTTTATGAAGGCCCAAATGGTCCTCAACACATTTTGCATTTGACGGTCTAAAAGGAGAGCTATAAGGCTCTTCTTTTGTTTCTAAGACGAATTATTGGTCAGATGCTCTTATTCAACTAACCCTGTCGCTTTAGTTCAATAAGAAAAAAGGATTTACCCCATCTTGAAGTAAAGCACCCGTTAGCACAATAAGATTATGTTTGTATCTTTAACTTTACCCTTTTATTATCAGGCTGCTTTAACCAATAACGAACACCCTTACCTGCTAATGGCTCATCATTGTATCTTGGTATAACGTGAAAATGACTATGGAATATCTCTTGGTTTGAGACCTTTCCAACATTCCAACCAAGTGTATATCCATCAGGAGAGTATTTACTATCCAGTATTTCTTTTGCTTTTTGTAGTAAATCGTATGTATCGTTCCATTCTTCTTTTGTTAATTCAAAGGCATTTGCCTGATGTTTTTTAGGAACTATTAATCCGCAACCTTCTAGAACATCTTGCTGTTTATTGTGTTGTAAGAAATAGCAAGTTTCATTTTCAAGAACTATGTTTTGGTCTTCATCCCTGTTAGGATTACAAAAAGTACAACTTGAATCGTAATTCATACATACCTCCAAATATTAGAATAATTAAATTTTAACATAGAAGTTTACTTGTTTCTTGTTCTACAAAACTGCCGCTTCAGTTCAATAAAAAAAGAGTTACCTTAGCAACCCATGATCTTTACTAAAGCACCCGTTAGCCACCCATGCAGCAAAAAAAAAAACGCTGCACCACAGAAGATGAAAATTGTTACAGAACGGGTATAGTTCAGTATGGCTGGCGAAGAAGGTCGATGAACTATGGTGCCTTAGAGCCCTTCCGTTAGTCTGACTCCAACGACCACGGTGCATCACAGACTGTCGCACTCTATACGAGTAGCACTCATGGGAGATTAATCCTACTCTGGTTATTGCACCAGCCTGCCTTTATTCTAAGATGAATGGAGTTGGTATCTGATTTACTATTTAACTCCATATAAACGTTCTGAAGGCTCAGCCTTTTTTTAAAAAAAACTTATTCTGAGTCTCTTTTGTTATGCAATTTTATAGATTTTGAGCATTTTTTAATTTTCATGGGAGACTAGTTGATATGATGATGTGAAGTTGTAATTGTTAGTTTTTGTGTAAACATAATAACACTCCTTATTTATAAGAATAATAATAAAAATATTCAAACCATTTGTCAAGTTATTTAGAGAGTAGGTTATAAATTCTCTTTTGAGGGGACTATTTCAAGAACCCTTTTTAAAAGTCATCCTTGTTCAACTAAACTGCTGCGTTAGTTCAACAAGTAAGAAGAGCTGCCTAAGCAGCCACATGATCCTTCACTAAAGCACCCGTTACTTGAATAACTTATACCAATACAAAGTGGTTTCAATATTTGGATTATATGACATCTTTAATGTGTCAACCCCACCTAGTATGAAACCTTGTTTCACATAAAATCTGCACGCTCCAAGATTATCATCTTGAGCTTCCAGGGACATTCCTATAAGTTTTCTTTGCTTTGCCCACTCTTCCGCTTTATTTAAGAGTAACTTTCCAATTCCGTTTCCTCGATATTCTTTTTTAGTAGCAATGTTTTCAATATAACAGAAGCGATTCCAATCCTTTATTATTCTAATTTGTCCTATGCAAGTATTATTCATATAAGCTAAAAACAAAGATTTATCCTCACGGTTTATATATTGGCTCCAATCAAGTTTGTCATCTGGAAAACGTATTTCTCTAGTTTCATCAATAAGAACTACTTTATAAGACCATTTTCCTGATTGTAAACTGGGGACAACCCTACCATACACTTTAAAATAATCATTTGACTGAATGATATCCTCAATTAACTCATTTTTTAATGAAGAAATAATGATTTTACTTTCTTTATCCATTTTACAACCTCCCTTCCTATTTCTATTTTTTAGAAAAATTTAGTTAGCACAAACTATAGTTAAACCCTATCCTATTAAACTAACCCTACTTCTTTAGTTCAATAAGAAAAAAGGCTTTACTCCTTCTTAAAGTAAAGCACCCGTTAGCCATCCATGAAGCGCAAAATCAGCGCTTCACCACAGAGAATGAAAATGTGAAAAACGGGTATAGGATACTACGGCTGGCGAAGAAGGTCGATCAACTATGGTGCCATTGAGCCCATCCGTTAGTCTGACTCCGACGACCACGGTGCATCACAGACTGTCGCACTCTATACGAGTAGCACTCATGGGAGATTAATCCTACTCTGGTTATTGCACCAGCCTGCCTTTATTCTTACTAGAATGGAGTTGATTCTTGATTTACCTTTCAACTTAATATAACCACTCTAAAGGCTCAGCCTTTTTTTAAAAAAGCTATTTCTGAGTCTCTTTTGTTATGCAATTTTGTTGATTTTGAGCATTTTTTAATTTTCATGGGAGTTGAAGAGGTAAGGAGCTTATTCAACAATCGTCCCGACTGTTGATTAAATCACTATCTTTTCTAAGCATCTTGTAAAAACCTTCAATAATCGGCAAACCCGTTAATAATGGAAAAAGAATATTAAACCATAAAGGTGGTTTGAAAGTTATAGTACTATAAATAACTATAAGAGCTATAATCCTAAAAGTAATGTCAGCAATTAAATTGTGTTTTTCAGATTTAAACATTGGAACCTCTTCTGTAAATTCTATCACTCACAGTATCACCCTTTCCATCTCCCGAAACATTGTTCAACAAAATGTCCCACTTGTTGAACACAAGTTAAACAACACTCTTCAACTAACCTGTTGCGTTAATTCAAGAAAAAAGTGCCATCCCCAGACTTGAAGTAAAGCATGCGTTAGCTTAATAAGAACTTTAATATCGAGTCATTTGGAATTTGTTCATAATTGTGTAGCTTGCAAAATACAATGCGGAAGTTCTTCGCCTTTTTTGAAAAATTGTTAGTCTAATGACTTATAGCCTTTATCAAAGAGCCAATGTGCGAAAGTTGCATAATAATTATTACAGTAGAGAAGGCGATTACAATTAAACAAATCGCTTTTATTAAATTATAAATTTTATCACTCAACTTATATCCCAACCTTTCTTTTTTACTATTCCTATATGATGATAGACGGAATTAAATATTAGTTGTTCCTTATTTATCCACCATCTTATTGAGCTAACCTGTGGTGTTACGTCAATAGGCAAAAGGCTTTAATACTTCTTAAAATAAAGCACAAGTTCTCTATTCATGGAACACACCTTACCTTTAAGTATTGTTTTCACCTCAAATTCACGACCACCGATAGAATACCTAAATTTCATAGTGTTCTAAGTCATTTTTAGACAACTTGGCTTTTAAGTATGTTTCAACTTCGGGTATATCATTTTTATCATATACATCTATCGATATAACAGGGTCAGTAATCCCGATTTGTCTACTTTGTACTTCATACTTATCAAACAAAGTATTTACAACCAGCTCTGTACTATATGGCTCCTGTTACGAGTACCAAAATACTCCAGACATTACAATAATACTCGTTAAAATTAGTGTTCCAAGTTTTCTTTTAACACCCATTTTTTTCTCCTCCGTAATTTGTTTATTTGCAAATTCACTATAATATAAAAAACTTCAATACAGATAAATAGTTTATAAATCAATCATACGATCTTACGCTTGAAATGCTATCGTAATATTCAAAGAATATTGATTGTTTCGGAAATCGAATCTTCAACTAAACGGCGGCTTTAGTTCAATTCGAAAAAAAGCTTTACTCCTTCGTGAAGTAAAACACCTTTTAGTTTAAGAAAGAGCAAAAATTCCTCTTGAGTTTATTCACTTTCTTTAAGGGGAATCTCCATTCTTAATTCGTCAATATTTTCACTTGTACTACTAATGTACGGCTCAATAATTAAGTAATCTGGAATATGCTTTAATGGTTCATACTGGACACTCGTATCCAGTGTTATTTTTCCATCTATATTTTCACAATCACTACAACCACCGCCACCAGCACTTATTTCTTTTAACATATTCCCTTTATCATCATATAAGTGAAAACGTATAATTTGGTTTAGTTCTTCAGCATTAATTGGTTCGGTTAAATCAAAGTTTATTTCTGTTGTTGCTGATGTAAAAGTTACTTTTTTCATTCTAATTTTATAATCTTTAGAAGTAGCTTCGTCCATAACAAGAAACGATTCTCCCTCAATTTTAGTGATCGGAATGTTCAAATTCCAGTTACCTTTATTTCCATTAAACTCATCGAAAGATATAGAAAAATTAAAAGAATCCCTTTTCAATTGATTAGGAACAATAAAACTCTCCTTGACTGCCTGCCCCACCATAAAAATCCATTTCATCAATTTTAAATGATGCGTTATTACTTCCTCATATTCTTGGAAAATCTTTATAAATGCTTTATCATTCCCTTTCTTAGCTTTTTTCACCAATTGTATTATCTCAATTCACCCTCTCATTTTTTGTCTTACACCTATTAGACAATACAAAGTTCAATTTAGCTTAAACTTTTATAATAAAAATAAAAAATCGCCTAAAAGACGATTTTTAGAAAGTTAAATTATCTATTTCGGTATGCTCTTATTAAACTAAACTGCCGCGTTAGTTCAATAAGAACCTTCTCTTTTATTACTCATTATAAATTGTGATTTACCAAAAACAATCTTGACCAATTATGTTATACTCATCTTAAAAAAGGGGGTTATTAAATGGTTAAAATTATCGCTATTTTGCCTTTACTGAAGTTCTTTTTTTATGTGGTTGTCATTGTTTTTATTATTTGGTTCGTTGTTTGGATTTTTCAATCTCAAAAAGAACGCAATATCTTACTTAAAGAAATTTCAAATAAACTGGACTATCTAGAGAATATTAAAAAGGGAGATTGATTATCTTACTCTATGAAGCGAAATAAGAAGAGAACAATCCTCTCTAATTGTTTCGCCTTTTTGGTCAACGCTCTTATTAAACTAACCTGCCCCTTTAGTTCAATAAGAAAAAAGACTTTTCTCCTTCTTGAAGTAAAGCACCCGTTAGTCAAATAAAGAATATCCCATTGTTCTCAATATTTGCTGTGCTTCTTCAGCAAGTTTCATTTGAATTCTTACGATTTGTAATAGCTTGTGTGTATCTTTGTTCATGGGGGTTGAACTATCTACATTGGTGTTTGCTATAAGTTGGATTAGCTTTGGAACTTCCCAAGAGCTACGGAA
This sequence comes from Psychrobacillus sp. FSL K6-2836, assembly GCF_038003085.1. Taxonomy (NCBI): domain Bacteria; kingdom Bacillati; phylum Bacillota; class Bacilli; order Caryophanales; family Bacillaceae; genus Psychrobacillus; species Psychrobacillus sp. FSL K6-2836. Next base: position 45,183 of record NZ_JBBOOM010000002.1, on the reverse strand, counting down.
TGCAACTGAAATGCAAAAACCATACCGTGGCAATGATTCTTCACCATTCCACCCAGCCTTTGTTAAGCCTTCCATATAGCTTTTAAAAATCAGACTTTGATAGTACCAACCATGTTCCGTAGGTATATCTTCTTGACTCAAAGCTACACCGAATAGTTTTCCTAGGTCTTCCCCTATTCCTGAAATGCTTAGGAATTGCCAATCTATTAAAATTAGATTTTTATGCCCTTCTTTATCGGTACTTATGTACATGTTCTGTTTACTTAAATCCTGATGTGACAAAGCCTTAGGGATTCCATTTAAAGCTTTAAAATGAATTTCCCGATTTTGATTCAAATTCAAAAAAGTATCCCAAATTTGATCGATTTCTTGAAGTTCACCTTGAATTTTGGGATAGTCAAGGTATGGATTTCTTGCATATTTCTCGCATCCAGCAATCCAAGATTGTAACCAATGACGGCAAATCCACTCCTCATCAGGAAGTGGCTGTTCCCCTGTGGCATAGGCACCATGGAATAAACCCAATTGTTGTGCAATAAATTTAAACTTGTTCTCTGACCACTTATTCTGATTATCTTCTTTTATCTCCTCCATCCAAAGCCAGATTTCACTCTCAGATTTTTGTTCAACTTTATAACATTCTGGAGTTTGAAAAACATTTGGCAAGTGCGTTAATATCCCTAACTCATTAACAAGAGCTTCACGTTTCCAATAATTATGATGTTGAAAGTGGTTTTTATCTTCTTGTTCAGATCGGATAACTTTTAATATAATTGTCCAAGGTAAATGGCTTTGTCCAGTTCCAGCAATACCATGGACTCTGTATATTCCACCTGTTGTAAAGTTAGTCGATTTGCAATAAATAGGATCAATAATCCAATTTATTATTTGAATATCCGTTGTCTTTAAAGCCTTGGATATACATTCACTAAGAATTCCAATGTCTACACCCATATGTTGAGATTGTGATAGTTTCAATAATTTGTACACCTCATCCACAAATAATTTATAAACTTCATATTAATTGTCGCTACTATTATACTTATTTATTTCTTCGTTCAAATAATAATTTCCTTCATCCTAAACTGCTGCTATAATTGCCTTTTAACGAAAGTGCATAAAACAATGTATAGATAATGTTCACATAAAAAGCAACGAAACGTTGATTTAACAATATTTGTGGCTTTTTTGTGTATTTCCAAACTTTTATTTGGGAACGTTCTTTCAACTGCATATGTATATTTATTCTTCAATTTTTTCAAAGAATAAGCTACTCACCTGTGTGTGAATCGATAAGCTTTCTTGTCTTTAAATCGTAAATTTTATAAGCCATTGTCCACATACGATCTTTGGTCACCGTAACCTCACAGTAATAAGGAATTGATTTGCCATAAGCATCGAGTTCAGGAATCTCATTGAAATTAAATCGTTCGTCTGTTTGAAGCATATTGAAAGTCGAATCAGAAGAACGACCAGATGAAGATATTTCTATCGTGCATTTACCATTAACAACATCAAAGTCTTTCATTATTACATATTTTAAACTTGGAACAGTCATCCATAAAATTAGGAGTCCTATTAAAAAACCGCTCAGCATTTTAATAGTCGACCAAAACTTAATTTCTCTCTTTCTATACATAAGAATTAAAAAAATCGCACTACCTATAACTATTAACACACCTAAACTAAATAAAAAATAATAATAAAAAACAATAACCCCCTCCCTACAATAAGTCATTACTATAATTACGTTAATTCAATTATAAAAGTTTCAAAAGTCATCTTTATAACATTCCCAAAGCCTTTGGTAACATTTCTTAACTTAGCGTTGTAAATCTGACGATAGTCCTTGTTGCACTAAACTGCTTCTTTAGTTCAATAAGAAAAAGGCTTTACCCCTTCTTGAAGTAAAGCACCCGTTAGTTTAAGTGAAACGTTTCACAAATTTGTTTCGTTAATTGTAGATGTGAGTATTTTGTTTACGTATTGTTGTTGAGTAAAGCTTAATCTTTATTTATAACAATTTCTTCACTATTTCCATTCCAATCTACAGAAATAATATAGGTATCTTCATTAGTGGTTGTGGGGCTATTAGAGCTCATGTCATCATTTGTATAAATACCGCTTTTATTTAAGCTAACGTTATTTCCTCCAAAATTAGTTCCTCGATCAGTATTTTCCACATAATAATTAAATGATTCAATTGAACCTAAATCATTCCCCTTGTATGTAAGCTCTAAATCGTTATTTTCAGACCCATTAATAACAGTAATAGTTAGTTGAGCTGACCAGTTTTCACTTATACCATTAAAAACTAAATCATTTTCATCGGCTTGACATGCAGCTAGAAACAATAGTAATAAAGGGAAGACAAGTAACTTTTTCATAATTTACACCACCTATTTATAAAAAATCTATATAAATAACAACTTCTAACTAAAGCACCTCGTTAGTTGAAGTAGAAAAAGTATTTTTGCTTACTTGAAAAGGTTATTGCTTGAAAGACTAATTTTCAATTATAATTTCTCCCTCACCTATTGGTGCTTCGAAACCATTAAGGTAGGAGGTTAAAATTTCTTCTGTAATAGGAAAAGCATTAGCATCAAAACGTTTGTTTCGTATTTTAAGCCGTTCACGCAAATCATCAGGATGAACTTTTAAATAAATAAGTCGCCATTTACCGCCAGACTTTTCAATAAGTTGCTTATATCGGTTCCTTCTCACACGATCCCAAAAACTGAAGTCAATTACCACCTGTTGTTTATCGTGAATTAACTTTATTAAATGATTACACAATTTTCTTTCTGCATCTTTCTTGTATTCTTCAATCTTTTCAATTGGAAAATCAATCCCATACCGACCATTAGTAGCCCATATTTCTTCATCAATAGAAAGACGCACAAAACCTTCTTTTTCTAATTGTTGTGAGAATGTAGTTTTCCCAGAACCAGCTACACCGCACATCATTACCACTAGAGGGGTGAAATTATCTCGTTCACGATAAATTAAGTCAAAATTAAACTTTTCAAACATTTGAATACTCCTCCTCAAACATAATTGTTTTTAAATGCTTCTTCAACTAACCTGCTTCTTTAGTTTAAGTGTAACATTTCACAATGCATATCTAAGATCAATTTAATATTTTGGACATAAAAATAGACCATCAAAATGATGGCCATATTTTGCTAAAGCACTCGTTAGTTAAAAGTATTAAATGTATAGAAGCAAACAAAAAGAGCGAATGCAGATACAAGGAAAGATATTATTGCACTTGTTCTTCGTTCTACCTTGAATTCAGAAATCCCAGTAACTAACCCCATTAGACCTAAGAAAAACAACATATACGGAATTACCTAGTATTTATTAGTTATCAATGCGTACATTGCAAAACAAAAAGCAATCGCTCCAAATATAACCCTCAGAGTCATTAACAAATAATCCACCCTCCAACCTTAAATAAATTAATATTTTTTAAACCATCACCTTATTGAACTAAACTGCCCCGTTACTTCAATAAGAAAAAAGCATTACTCCTTCTTGAAGTAATGCACCTTGTTAGTTTAATAACTTCTAGTCTCTACTGGAAATAACATTTAAAATAATCAAAAATACTTTTTCATTATTAAATTCACCAACATTTACTAATTGGTGAAGTTCGACCGATTCCCCTTCACTTAATCTTGCGTGCTTTATGGCATTATCTAGTGCCTTTGAAAAAGAAAAATCCTCGTAAACTCTCGCAATGGTCCATTCAATAACTAATTGATTACCTATCCTCAATTAAATTCACCTCATTTAATATATTTTGTATAAGTAAGCGAAACATCATTAGGTAACTTATTCTACGATTCCCACTTAAACCCCTTCTTCAAGTAACCTGCTTACTTTAGTTCAATAATAAAAGGCTTTACTCCTTCTTGAAGTAAAGCACCCGTTAGCCACCCATGTAGCGCAAAAACAGCGCTACACCACAGAGAATGAAAATGTGAAAACCCGGGTATAGGATACTACGGCTGGGAGAGGAAGGTCGATGAACTATGGTGCCATAGAGCCCATCCGTTAGTCTGACTCCAACGACCACGGTGCATCACAGACTGTCGCTCCCTTACGGGAAGCACTCATGGGAGATTAATCCTACTCTGGTTATTGCACCAGCCTCCAATACTATTTGCCGTAGAAAGGATGATTACCATGGAAGTAATCATTGAACGTGCTTGTGGGATGGATGTCCATAAGGATTCCATTACTGCTTGTATTATTACGCCAAAAGGAAAGGAGATTCAAACGTTCTCCACTAAAACTGTATTTCTATTACAGTTAATTGACTGGATTAAGGAGCATGGTTGTACTCACGTAGCAATGGAAAGCACAGGTGTATTTTGGAAGCCTATTGTTAACTTGCTTGAAGCCGAGAGCATTGAGTTTTTAGTAGTGAACGCTCAACATATGAAAGCAGTACCAGGTCGCAAGACCGATGTAAAGGATGCAGAATGGATTGCCAAACTTCTTCGTCATGGTCTACTTAAAGCAAGTTTTATTCCAGACCGAAATCAGCGGGAATTGCGAGAGTTAGTTCGTTACCGTCGAAGTATTATTGAAGAGCGTGCGAGACAACATAATCGGATTCAAAAGGTTTTAGAAGGAGCGAATATCAAACTCGGTTCCGTTGTCTCCGACATCATGGGTGTTTCGTCGCTTGATATGCTTCGTGCTATCGCCGATGGCGAAAATGATCCTGAGAAATTAGCCAGCTTTGCCCGCCGATCAATGAAGAAGAAAAAGAGTGAACTAGAACTAGCTCTTCGAGGGTATATCAATCCACATCAACGTCTCATGTTAAAAACCATTCTGGTTCATATAGAATTTCTAACTGAGCAGATTGAGCTATTAAACGAAGAGGTCGCTACAAGGTTATCCTCCCATCAAGAAGATATAGAACGATTGGATTCCATTCCTGGCATCGCCACTCGAATGGCCGAACAAATCTTAGCCGAAGTCGGTACAGATGTGGAGAAGCAATTTCCCAGTTCGGCGCACTTATGTTCCTGGGCAGGATTAGTACCTGGACATAATGAAAGTGCGGGCAAGAGGAAATCAACCAACATGAAAAAAGGAAACAAGTACTTGAAATCGGCATTAATTGAAGCGGCTCATTCTGTTAGAGGATCCAAAACCTACTTGGGAGCCTTGTATAGGCGCACTGCATCAAGAAAGGGTAAAAAGCGTGCCGGGATATCAGTGGCTCATGCCATTTTAAGAATCAGCTATTATCTCCTAACTCGCAAAGAAATGTACGTAGACTTAGGGGAAGATTACTTTGACAAACAAAAAGAACAATCAATTGTACGATATTCTGTCCGAAGACTTGAAAACTTAGGTTACAACGTTACAATCACTGAACCAAATGCCTCCTAATCCACTCACAATTTAATTCTGCTATAGGCGCTGCACTTTTTTAAAAAATTATTGAGCTGCGTCAGATTTCGTATTGCCTTTTTCCCTAAATCGAAGATTTTAATTTTCATGGGAGTGCAGTAAGGTTAGTTAAGAACAAGATTTAAATAATCTCCATGACCTCTTATAAGTTCAACATCATCTATTGATGAAATCCAGAAGTAATGAAATGTTAGACCGTCTTCTTCTCCTCCACCAGTTGGGTGATAGTCCCATTCATCTTCAATGCTTGAAACGGTTATCTTATAAAAAAATCTGTTATGTATTGCACCGTCATCATTCTCCCAAATATCTTCTGCAATTAAATTCTCAACTTTAAAATTTCTAAGTCCAGTTTCTTCCTCAATCTCTCTAATTACTGCATTATAAGTATCTTCTTTTGGCTTTACTGTACCTTTGGGTATCTGAATACCCGCTTCAGCATTTGAATGGCGAAACACTAATACCTGTGTTTTTCCCTCTCTAGTTCTTGTTACATAACCATAAGCTTTTTTTATAGGATTCATGTAAGTATCCTTCCCCCCACTCATGTATATCCTCCAACCTTCTTCAACTAACCTGCGGCGTTAGTTCAATTAGAAAAAGCTAACCTTACAGGCAGCCACTTGTTTAACTAAACCAGCTAATAGGATGTCAATATTTTTCTCTAAAATTCTAATTAACCTTATGTTATACTATTTTGTGCATGACAAATAGCCCTCCAAAAACCTTTTGGAAGGTTTTCTCTTAAAAACTTTTAACCAGTAATTACGCTATATCTTGGAAAGTTTCTTTGCTATTTAATAAAGCATAAATCCAATGAAGTAGTTTGTTAATGCAAGCTACTATCGCCACTTTTGCAGGCTTTCCTTCGGATTTCTTCTTATCATAGAATTCTTTCAGCTTGTTGTTTCTTGAACTTCTGATGCCGCACAATACGGCAAGATACAAAGCATGGCGTAATCTACTTGAACCTCGCTTGGTAATACGATTGGTTGTGGCTGTAAACTTTCCAGATGAGTGAACGCTGGGATCTACTCCTGCAAAGGCAACCAGTTTTTTTGGATGACTAAACCGATCGATTTCACCAATCTCAGAGATGATCGTTGCAGCGATTTTTTCTCCGATTCCTGGAATCGATTGGACAATCTTGTAATCTTCTAATTCATTTACCAAGGTCACTATACGAATTTCCAACTCTGAAAGGTGTCCTTGGTACTGAAAAAGCATTTCAATATACATTTGAAGATTAATCAAATGACTGTGATACACCACTTTTTGAAATGGATTTCGAGCTGCGGAGTCTATTAATTTTTTGGCCTTATCCAACGCCCATGAACTAGATCGTCTTGGGCAAAACTCCATCACACACTCCGCTAGCTTACTTTCTCCAGCCGCTATTACATCTTCTGAAGTCGGGTATTTCTTTAACATCAATAAAGAGACCTTCGAATAAAGATCACCAAAAACCTTGCGGTATTCAGGAAACACTTGGTCTAGAATAGTGTGAAACTGCAGCTTAGCCTCCACATACATATTCGTCACAATCTCCTGTTGTCTCGATAGATTTCTAAGATTTAATAATTGAATTCCTCTGTTTTTATGGGGTTCAAAATCTTCTTTGTAATAAAGTACACACAACTGATACGCATCAATTGCGTCTGTTTTTACTTTTCGTAAACTAGATCTCTTCGCCTGATAAGAAATGATCGGATTAAGCAAAATATATAAAACTTCATGATCCTCCAAGTATTGAATAACAGGAGAATGATAATGACCTGTAGATTCTAAAATGACCAAGGCATTTGCCCAGTCATCCCTTCCATCTCCTTTAAAAAGCCTATAAAACGGTCTAACTCCTCTTTTATATGCTTCATAGAATAACTCTTTCCAAACGGCTTTGATTTATCTAAAAACGCCTGAACTTGGCTCTCTCCTTTAGCCACATCCAGACCAATTACTGGGTTCATTTAGCTTCCTCCTCTGACTTCACTCACCAGTACCCCTATTCCTCCATGTAGTATCATAGCTTCGCTTGTTATACGAGATCTATGTCCCAACCAGCCTCAAACCGTTTCTACAAGTAGGGGGTGGACAGTTTAGTTCACGGGATCCTTGTCCCACGCACCCGTACGTCCTACCCTGGCTACTGATATATTAAATCCTATAAAAATAAGGTCAACCAGTAAAAACTGGTTAACCTTATAATACGAAGCACCCGTTAGTTGAAGAAGATTATCGATTTAGTTTGAAGAGGAATACTTTCAAAGTTTCTCCTTTTACGCCTTCCTCCATTTGCTCGTCATCATCACTAACCTCTTCAAATGGAAAGCCATCGTGATATGGAAATCTTAGAAACTCCTCAATAATAGGCTCAAGTTTATTTGTAATTTCTATTTCACATCCGAATGGTAGGGTAGTGTCATAATCTGATATTAAATTAAACTTTATTTGTGCCGTTTGCCAATCGAACCAAATATAGAAGAGCATTCCATTTCGATTATTTGAACTTCTTATTTCCAATAAACAAAGGGTCAACAACTATTTCTTCAAGGGATTGAAAAAATTCGTTTTTATCCATGATTTCTCCTTCTACAAATAGCATTTTACTCCTTCTGGAAGTAAACACCCGTTAGTTGAAGATGATTTAACTATCTTTGACGTTTATAACTATTTCATCAAATAATTTATCATTAAAATAAATTTCTAATTTACATAATCCACTTGTAGGGAACAACATATTCGATGGGATATGGGAATCGGCACCGTTATGAGGGCTAATGGAAGTATTGGAATATTGCCATACTGTATCATTGCCAGATACCAACACGGGATGTTCTTTCCCTTCATTGTCAGTTCCAACTACTATAAAATCACCACTGATACTATCTTTGTCTCCCCAAAAATGCCACATATACTATTTGCTTTATTAGCAATAATTTTTTCTTCTACTGCCTCACCTTTTTTACCCGATCCAACCAAGAAACCAACTTTCCCTTCTTCACCAATCAACAATTGATAAACCACACACACCTAAAGACGTATGAATACCCTCCCGAATGATAAATAGGCTTCCACTAAAGTGCTGCGTTAGTTCAATAAGAAAAAGTGCTGACTTTGGCAACCCATTGTTCTTTAACTAAAGCACTCCGTTACTTTAAATGGAATCCTTCACAAAGATTGGGTAGCCTTTATTTTTAAACCAGATTTGACCGATTTTTCTTTATCCTCAAGCCTCACGGTTTAAATATGGGAATCACGAATATCAATGCTAGAGAAATGAACTGAATAATAATTCCAATCAAAAACTGAATACTGTTTATAAGAAACACAGGATCATGCAGTGCACTCATCCCTTTTTCCGTTGTTAGGTGACCGCTTTTAATGTCCAAAAATACATTCCAATTAGACACCATTCTAACTCACAACTTTAGGAGGAGCCCTACCATGATGTTAACTTTGCCTAACTCTTACAAGTTTAGTGAGACTAACAGCAAGCTATTTAGCATTTTCTAATTGGTGTATAATAGTGTAAAGAAATTTTATACTAACGGAGGGTAATGAAATGAATATATTGTTTGATGAAACATACACTTCAAATGACGGAAAGTATACAAGCAGGAATATTTGGTATGGATATGCTGATATATCTGTTGATGGTCAGCATGGAAAAACCATTAAGCTTAATGAAGATTTTATGGTTCAAATATGCGAATTAATAAAAAATGACTTATCTAAGAATGCAGCAAATGTGCCTACTCAAACTAACTGGTATTTCTATGGAAGTGCTGTAACTAAGGACGCTATTGGAGACAATATCCGCCCGACAATTATGGTTCGTGAGAAGTCTGACGAGTTTACAACTAATTTTAATATCAGTGACCACGATTTTGCTGTAAATATTGATGCTATTCTGTTGTTTAAGGCGGATTTTGAAAAACGTTTAGCAAGTCATTGATGAATGATATCAGTATAAGCATATTCAAACTATTTGAGGGGATGATTTCATAATGAATTCATTCTCCTTTTCCTGTGGTGGGAGTCTTTTTGTGTGGAGGAAAAGGACATTAATAATACAGATTGTGAATAATAGCACTTAAATTCACCTATTAATTTATGTGTTTATTATGAGCAAAATTAGTCATAAGTATGTAGAACTGCTTTAACTAAACTGTGCGTTAGTTTAAGGAAATATTTCACAATAGAAACTTAAATACCTTTTTACTTTTTCTTTTATGGATGTTCATACTACTAACTAAGACCTAGCTAGAAGGAGAATAAGCCTATGGAACTCTTAACAAAGGAGCTCAACCAATTGGTATTTGACTATGAGAAGTGTCCTAATGAATCAATAAAAAAACAAATTCTTCAAGATATAAATCTCCTTCGTGAAGCACTGGCTCTTTTAACGGATGAGAAGGAAACTAAAAATCTTTAAATACAGGTATCCTATAAGGATAATGACTTTAAAGCAATGAACCATCCTTAATTAAAATTCGCTATAAATAGCAACCGCATAGTTTTCAGGTATTAATTAAATTTCTTCATTCATCAATCCATTAGAGTCATCTTCAATTGGTTTAACTTTTTTGTCAAATGCAAAATTTCATCTCCGCGTCTCTTATTAAACTAACCTGCTACTTTAGTTTAATTGTAACATTTCACAATGGATATCTGAGATCAACTTAAATTTTTTGGACATAAAAATAGACCATCGAAATGATGGCCATATTTTGCGAAAGCACCCGTTAGCCACCCATGCAGCAAAAAAAAAACGCTGCACCACAGAGGATGAAAATTGTTACAGAACGGGTATAGTTCAGTATGGCTGGCGAAGAAGGTCGATGAACTATGGTGCCTTAGAGCCCTTCCGTTAGTCTGACTCCAACGACCACGGTGCATCACAGACTGTCGCACTCTATACGAGTAGCAATCATGAGAGATTAATCCTACTCTGGTTATTGCACCAGCCTGCCTTTATTCTAAGATGAATGGAGTTGGTATCTGATTTACTATTTAACTCCATATAAACGTTCTGAAGGCTCAGCTTTTTTTTAAAAAAAGCTTATTCTGAGTCTCTTTTGTTATGCAATTTTATAGATTATGAGCGTGTTTTAATTTTCATGGGAGTTTAAGTACAATATTTCACAAACGAGTAGCACTCATGGGAGATTAATCCTACTCTGGTTATTGCACCAGCCTGCCTTTATTCTAACAAGAATGGGGTTGATTCTTGATCTACCTTTCAACTTAATATAAACAATCTGAAGGCTCAGCCTTTTTTTAAAAAAGCTATTTCTGAGTCTCTTTTGTTATGCAATTTTGTTGATTTTAAGCATTTTTTAAATATCATGGGAGTTGAAGATGAATTACATGCCATTTTACCCTAACAAGATATTTGTCTCATTTTTAATCCTTGATATTACTCCGTCTATATTAAACTCTGTGGGTGTATCACCATATCGTAATTCATCAATCATTTCACTTATTTCATACCACTCCATCAAATCATCTGGATAATGCAAATCCGAAACAATCCGAAAAATCATATAAGCTAAATCAAATATCATTAAATGGTTATTTGCTTGTATTATTTTATTAGCTAAATGACCTATATAAGCTCTAGAACACACCTCAAAGGTTGGTTTATGTATTTCCAACTCATTTAAAGCTCTATTAAAATAAACTTCCACTTCGAAAATACTGTCTCCAAATGAAAATGAAGAAATTATACTTACGGATGTTGATGACACATCATTTTCTAATAAGTTATGCGACCAATTTACATAGTCCTCAATCGAAACAGTTCCTTCTTGTATCTTATAAAATAATGCATTAGTTTGCACATTATCAACCACCTTATAGGTTCTTTTCCTACAACAAGTCTTAAATCCTTATTAAACTAACCTGCCCCTTTAGTTCAATAAGGAAAAAGGCTTTACTCCTTCTGAAGTAAAGCACCCGTTAGTACAATAAAATTTTTATTATTTTGGTATTATTCTTCTTCTTTTTCTTTAAAAAGCAAATATATTAGCAATCCTGATAAAATCCAATAAGATAAAATTGCAATAAAACTCCCAGTAATAATACTAAGTATTATAGCAACAAGAATGATTAATGCACTCAATAAAAAATTTCCCATTTCATACTTCGCCCCCCATTATTTCAGAAAAACCCTTTACGTTCCTTATTAAACTAAACTGCTTCGTTAGTTCAATAAGAAAAAATGCTTTACCCTTATTGAAGTAAAGCACCCGTTAATTTAAGTACAACACTTCACAATGTCGGCTCAATTAATAAAAAATATCATTCTATTTCACTCAGGTTTCTCACCGAATTTTTTGCCGAAATTCTCCATCATATCAAGTATTGGGATAAATTCACGACCTTTAGTTGTTAATGAATATTCAACACGTGGAGGTACTTCAGGAAAAACCTCTCGTTTAATTAATCCATCTGTTTCTAATTCTCTCAACTGTTTTGTAAGAGAACCTTGTGAAATATCCCATAAAAAAGCTTTAATTTCACTATAACGATGTTCTCTTGTTTTTAAAAACCAAAGAATAAGAGACTTCCAACGTCCTGAAAGCATATTTTGGGTATACGCAATACCATAAACGTCTCTTTGCTCCTTAATAAACTTTTTTTCAAATCCATCCTTGCATATTCTAGCCATACTTACATCCCTTTTCTTTTATAAAGTACAAAAAAGTGTACTATGTCATTTTTTGTTGCCTACTTCAAAAATAAGAGTAATGAGTTTATTATATTATTAAGAAACAAAACACTCAATTATCTAATGATTACAAAAAAAGGGATGTAGACAATTTCGTGTTGGGGAAATTGGAAAATTCCATAACTGATATTAAATCATAATCGAGCAAAGTTATATTTAGGAGGAACAATAATGAGATTTGGAATTATAGGTGCAGGAGCAATAGGATCAATTATTTCTAAAAAATTAGTAAAGAATGGACATGATGTCAAAATTGCAGATGCCCGAGGAATTGAACATTTAGAAGGAAAAGAGCTTGCTGGAACACCTATACGTGTAGAGGATGCGATTACAAATATTGAAGTTCTTATAATCTCTCTCCCTTTAATAGCAATGCCAAGCATTCGGAACATTATCGATCAAATTGGAGAGGAAGTAATCGTTGTAGATACTTCAAATTACTATCCTTTTAGAGATGATAAAATTGAAGAAATTGAGAACGGGATAATTGAAAGCGTTTGGGTTTCGAATCAATTAGGAAGACCTATCATCAAAGCTTTCAACAATTTATTAGCTTATACTTTAGAAAATGAAGGAACTTCCGAAGGTACTAGTGGACGAATTGCTATGGCAATTGCTGGTGATGATCTGTCACAAAAACAAGTAATCATGGACGTAGTAAACGAGCTAGGCTTCGACACGGTAGATAGTGGTTCTTTAAGTGATTCTTGGAGACAACAACCAGGAACTCCTGCTTACTGCACAGAGCTAACAAAAGATGAACTAACGAAAGCATTAAAAAAGGCAAATAAAGAAAAAGCACCCTTACTACGAGATATGGTGATGGAAAGGTTTGCAGAGCTCTTTGCAGAAAAAAAGGAAGTTGAATTTTCACATAAAGATATTGTGAATATGAACAGAGAAATATACAATTCTTAAAACAAGTGGTGCACTCAGTTAGAGTGCACCTTTTTGGTATATCCATATATCGCCATAAAGTTGCGAAGAAATATGTTTTCCTCTTTCCTCTTTCCTTTTTGCCGCCAAACACTCCTGAATATTATTGGTAATTCTGAGTGCTTATAAAAAGTCTTTCCAGGACGATCTCATTTTTTCAAAAACAGAAGCTAAGTAGTATTGTGTTTAAAATCCCTCTTTTACTAAACTGCTGCTTTAGTTCAATAAGAAAAAAGGCTTTACTCCTTCTTGAAGTGAAGCACCCGTTAGTACAGTTTCTTATTTTCTATTTCCATGTCTTTTTGCGAATGTGGAAGGCTTAAATGAAACTTTATATTTTCCTTCAAGTTCCTTCTTTACTTTTTCTGTTAGCTTTAATCCTTGTTTATTATGTACCTCTTCAAGTTCAATCCCATTAGGAACTATTCCATCATTAGCCCAATCAATCCACTCACCATATTTCGATATCCATTCTGCTAATTCTGATTTTTACTTACTTGAAATCGGAACATATGTAATTTCAAAGTTACAAAGACATTTATTGCACCATATAGCATCAGCACCGATGTCTGCTTCTACCCGAATTTAGTCGTTTACCTTATATAGAATAAGGTCCGTTTCAGTTATTCAATTAAAGGGCGCATTTCTTGAATAAGATAAAGAATTATTAGAAAGTGTATCGAAACTCTCAGTTATTCAATAAACGGCAGTAACAAAATAATAAAAAACCTTTAAAACTTACATAAATTCTTTTTTTGCCCCCTAGAGAATATACATGTAGAAATATTTTTTCTATGGAGGAATATATGAAGTTGGAAGGAAAGGTAAGTTTAAGCGTTGGTTGGATAACTTTGTTTCTAATGGGGACTGACTTATTTGTGGTATCACCGTTATTACCGTTCATTTCGGAAGCATTTAAGGTTAGTCCAGCGACGGCTGGATGGATGGTAACTGTTTTTGCGGTTACATATGCTTTTTCGGCTCCTTTATTTGGATGGCTTTCAGATAAAAAGGGACGCAGAACATTTATTACGTTTGGTTTAATACTGTTCGTATTCTCTAACGCACTTACTGCTTATGCTTCTTCATTTTTATTGCTAATTGTTAGTCGTATTTTAGCTGGTTTGTCCGTTGCTTCAATCACTCCTTTGATATACGCAATCATTGGAGATATTGCGCCACCAAATCGAAGAGGAACATGGCTTTCGATTGTCGTCTCAGGACACTTAACGGCTCTTTGGGCAGGTGCTCCAATCGGCACGGCATTAGAGCATTTTCTTGGTTGGCGTTCGGTATTTGTAGTAATGGCAATCATAGGAGCCGTATTGGCGGTAGTGAATTTCAAAACATGGGAGTCTATTCCTAAAAGTGATTTAACAAGAAATCTATTAAAAGGAAATCTTCTAAGAATAATTGGTTCCGTAAGTGTTACTACCATTTGGGCGATTTCAATGTATACCCTTTATGTTTATTTAGGTGCAGCTCTATACTCCGAAAATAGATTCTCGACTTCAGAAATCGCATTAGCTGTTACTTTTTATGGTGTCGGAGCTGTTTTAGGAAGCCTTTCAAGTGGAAAATTAACAGATAAATTCGGAGAAAGGAAAATATCAAAGGCTACGCTAATTTTCTTGACTGTAGTACTCACTTGTTTAGGGATATTCTTCTCATCAGGAGATTGGATCTATTTCTTTCTGTTTATTTGGGCTTTGGTTGGGTATGCAGGATTTACATCATACCAAGCACGATTAACGGTGGAATATCCAAAAGAACGAGGAATTGTTATGGCATGGAATAATACGGCTCTGTATATTGGTATTACCATTGGTTCAATAACTGGAGGTTTTGTCATATCTAATTGGGGATATTCTTTACTTCCATATGTTTGTAGCGTTGCAGCAATCGTAAGTTTTGTGCTTAGTACCCAAAAGGGAAAAGAAGCCAAAAAAGAATCAGCTTTTTCAACAGATACATGACCACAGAACAAGGTCTATTTGGGGTTCAGCCTAGATACAGGTAAATCGGGAAAATTACACGATTTCAAAAATAGTATTAAGAAACGTGGATTTTATACACAAAGCGCAACTTCAAAATAAAAAAGTCAAATTCTCTGTACGTTTTCAAAGGGAACTGACTTTTTTTATGTAATAATAAAGCCGCGATGAGGCTTCAATACTTAGAAAACCCATGCACTTGCACAATAAACTCCATAATAATCCCCCTCTTCTTAAAGTACTCTACGGCTTTAGTTTAATAAAAAAAAGCTTTACTCCCTCTTGAAAAGCACCTCGTTAGTTCAAGAAGACGAAATATTCAAAGCATAATAAACGAAACTTAACCTCTGACCATTCATTTCGAATTCTTCACTACTAGTACCTATTCTCTCAAATCCATTTTTCTCTAAAACTCTTTGGGATGCCATGTTATTAGTTGTTGTTTTAGCTTTAATCATTATTACGTCTTCGTCAGATACTGTTTCTACTAATAATTTCAATGCTTTATTAGCAATTCCTTTACCAGTATGTGCTTGCCCCACCCTGTAACCGAGATAACCAATTTTATCATATTCATCAATATCCACTAAATTTATTCTTCCTAGAATCGAGCTATCTTTATCTTTAATTAAATAGAAACATGAACCTCCAATAACTTGTTCTTCAAGTAAAGCTTCATGTCTTTTTTTAAAAGTCTCAGGGTTATAGTATTCATTTCCACGCGTCGGAACCATTTCCTCGAAAAAAGTTCTGTTTTCCACTTCAAAATTTAACAAATCTTCTGCGTCTGTTATATGTAATTTTTCAATAAATATATCCATTTTACAATTCTCCATTCAATTTTAATAGATTTCTTATTAAACTAACCTGCGCCGTTAGTTTAAGTGTAATATTTCACGAACGATACTAAAAGAACCCTTACCTTTAACATAACCTCTATTAATAGATACATTTTCATAAATGTTCTAGTAAACACACTCTAGTTAATATCTTGATAATATGAACAACAGAATCGTTATCATGAGATACATGAGAAATCGTTCCCCTTTTTTGCCTTTTCGTTCGATTAATACACCAAGACAAAATACAATTACTAAACATATAAAAAGAGGATAGAATATATCGATCAAGACGTGAACCTCCCTACTAGTATTTATTGATCTTTGATTAGTCTCAACAAGCAACTAAAAAAATAAGAAGAAAATCAAAATTATTTTTCTATAAATTATCCGCTTTACAATTTTTCCCTATTAAATTCGCATTAACATACTTCTTGCCATAATGAATTCTACTGTTTTACTCCTAATACGTTATAAATTAACAGAAGTTCCAATTTAAATAAATTTTCCATTTGAAATAATAAAATATTCATTTTGCTTATCAAACTCACTTGCCGCTTTAGTTCAATAAAAAAAAGCTTTATCCCTTCTTGAAGTAAAGCACCCCTTTCGTGAAATAAGTTGCGATTATTTTCTCTTGTTCTGAAGCCTTACAGTTAAATCATTTAACGTTTTACAAATTAAAATATACTATATTCAATATTGCACAAAGTTAACGCACGAAACTAATGATTGAAAATTCTTACAATAAATATTATAATTACTGTAATATATTTGAAAGGATGATGAATGGTCGATGAACAAATAATTCTATTTTACACGTAAAATGTATACTCATTTTCACTTAAAATAGGATTAGTCTGCCCATTTATTATACCTAACTAAGCCTTTTGAAGGCTTAGTTGATAGTAAACTCTAATCCTTCTGAATTTTTTCAGGAGGTTTTTATTTGTCTATGCGTATGCATTCAAGCCAAACGATTGGAATGATAGCATGCAAAATAAGCTTAAAATCATCTCCAATACCTTTGGCAATAAATAAAATTGGAGGCGATCTTATAATGCCAATAGAAATTAAAAATTTGAGTTTCGGATTTGATGCACTTGATCAACCGATATTTCAAAAGGTCAATTTAAATATTGATACAAAGTGGCGACTTGGTTTAATCGGACGAAATGGTCGTGGTAAAACAACACTATTAAACTTACTTATGAAAAATTATGCCTTTGTTGGTGAAATCATTTGTGATGTAGATTTTGTTTATTTTCCCCAACACATACCGAGCAAGGAAAACTTAACGTACTATGCGATTGACGAAATTGTGCCAGTAGAATTGTGGAAACTTGAGCGAGAGTGTCAATTACTTTCGTTAGATAAAGATATTTTATGGCAACCATTTGAACAATTATCTGGTGGTGAACAAACGAAGGTATTATTAGCTGCACTATTTTGTGAAGAATCCCGGTATCCCCTTTTAGACGAACCAACGAATCATTTGGACATCGAAGCGCGAAAAATTGTATCTGAATATTTGAAAAAGAAGAAGGGCTATATTGTTGTAAGCCATGATAGAAATTTTGTCGATGAAGTTGTAGACCACGTTTTAGTTATTGAAAAAAGCCAATTAACAATCTTTAAAGGACATTTTTCTATTTATGAGCAACAAAAAGAATTGCGAGATAAATATGAAGTCGCACAAAACAAATCTATCAAAGAAGAGATCGACAGGTTGAAAAAAACTTCAAGGGAAAAAGCTGATTGGGCAATTCATAAAGAAAACACATCTGGAAATGATGCGTTTGCAAATGCACAAGCTGCTCGTATGATGAAAAGGTCCAAAGCTATTGAAAAACGAACGATAACCAAAATTGAAGAAAAGACAAAGCTCTTAAAAAATATTGAAACGATTAGTAATTTAACATTGAACTGTATATTCAGCCATCGAAATCCCGTTCTTCGTGTTCAAAACTTTACTTTAAGTTATGGTGAAAAGCAGCTATTTCATCCCATTACATTTGATATATATCAAGGAGAACAAGTAGGTCTTGTTGGACCAAATGGCAGTGGTAAAACATCCATTTTAAATTATTTAATCCAGCAACAGTCTGTTGGCATAATTAGTGGAGAAATGATAATACCTCAAGGACTCTCCAAAAGCATTATTCGTCAAAATCATGACGACAATACCGGCTTGTTAAAGGATTTCGCTCATGAAAATAATATTGACTACACACTATTTCTCAATAACCTTAGAATCTTAGGAGTTGAACGTGATCTATTTAATGTTCCGGTTGAATATATGAGTAACGGTCAAAAGAAAAAGGTGGAGTTTGCGAAATCTTTAGGATTATCAGCTGAGTTTTATATTTGGGATGAGCCATTAAATTATTTGGATGTCTTTAACCAAACGCAAATTGAAACAATGATATTGGAGAATAAACCTACTCTATTGTTTGTAGAACACGATCAAACGTTTCTCTCGAACATTGCTTCAAAAACCGTGGAAGTCATTCCGTTTTGAATTTTATGGTTTATTATTATTTATAGAAGGTTTAAATAACTTTACTTTTGTAGCCCATTGTCAGTACATGTGATAGTGGACTCACTTAGTAATATTCAATTAGAAATATGCAACATATAAAAGCTTTAAAAAGATGAGAATTACTAACAGAAAATCATTGAATGAATTCATGCTTTTCTATCTCAATCTTTAATACACCACTGTACCATTCGAACTGCGAACTATAAAAAACTGAAATAAACACAATTAATATTCCAAATTTTCTTAATGAACAGATAGGATTATGTTATACTTTTCTAAATGAAACAAGGAGGTACAAGTCCAATGGTAAAAAAATAATAAGAGAAAATCTTAAATTATTTTAATAACTTTAGAATAAACATGTAGATTTTCTCTTTCATAGAATGAATAGAAAAGAGGAAAAATAACATGTTAAATAAATTAAGTGATACTATTTATTATTTATCTAATCAAGATGATAGAGAACGACCAACAATAGGACTGGTATGTGGTGACCGATATAGTCTAATAATAGATTCTGGTAATTCTCCTCAGCATGCTAAGGACTTTTTACTAGAAATCGAGAAGCTTAATGTACCACCAGTTAAATATGTTGTTATTACCCATGCCCATTGGGATCATTTCCTAGGAATGAATGAATTTGATGCGATTGTTATAGTTAATAGTCAAACAAACGAAATGTTAAAAGAATGGGAAAGTTTTTCCTTTGACGATAGTTCACTACAAAAGTATGTGACTTCTAATCAAATGAGTGCTATGTGTATGAAGATCATACAAACTGATATGCCAAACAGAGACATTTTTAAGTTGAAATCTACTGATGTAATCTTTGAAAAGACATTAACTATTGATTTAGGTAATAAAGTTTGCATTCTCGAAAGTATCAAAAGTACGCACACAGATGACTCTACAATCATTTATATTCCTGATGAAAAAGTTGCTTTTTTAGGCGATTGTGCATATGGTACAACCACAAATTCTTTATTTCATTACAAGCAATCATTGTTATTGCCTATGATTGCAGACATCCAAAAATATGATACGGAAATGTTCCTACTTGGTCATGAATCTATCTGTGATTCAAATGAAATGAATTTATATTGGGAAGAGTTAACAACAGCAAGTCAAGTAGTAAAGTCCACCTCACTAGAAAATGCAATAGAGTCCTTTAAGGCAGAATATAAAAGGGACCCTAATGATAATGAATTATTTTTCATAAAAGCATTTGTTAATGACCATATTATTCAATCACAATAATTCTATATAATACATCAATCAATTATAAAAAGTAGCCATCTCATTAAAAATTGAAATGAGGTGGCTTTTAAGTAGTCGATAATGTATGAACGTTTCTAAGTACAAATAATTCTTTTTATCGTTCAAATGCGATATAAATACTCACCTGCTCTACAGCGTTAGTTAAACAAATACATGTTAAAATCGGTTCGTAGACAATTAATTACGATCGCTTAAAACAAGTGTAGCGAATGCAAAATTATGAGTTTGCTGGAAACCACTTTTCGATGGATTTTCTTGTTCTGCTAAATAATTTTTCAAGGAGCATTATTCAGTACATTTTTTGGCTCGGTTTGATAACTATTTGATTTTTAATATTATTTTCCCTTTAGCCCTACCAGACTCTGCATATTCCATTGCTTTTTGAGCATTTTCAAAAGGAAAAACTCTATCAATTATAGGTTTGATATTACCAGTTTCAATAAAATTTGCGATTATACGTAATTGCTCTCCACTTGGCTTCATAAACAAAAACGTATACTGAACATTATGCTTTTTTTCAAGCGCAGTAAGTTTAAGACTTGCTGCTGAAAACAACAACGTTTTAAAAAATCCGGAACCATATTCTTTGCCAAAACGAGCATTCGGTAATCCCGAAACGGAAACAATTTTCCCTCCGCTTTTTATCACTTCGAATGATTTTTCTAGTATCTCGCCACCAAGTGTATCAAATACGGCATCATAATTTTTCAGTATCTCTTCAAATTTTTCTGTCTTGTAGTTTATAATTTCATCTGCACCAAGAGATTTTACTAAATTCGCACCAGCATCACTGGCAGTCGTTGCAACAGTAGCCCCCATTAATTTGGCCAGTTGAATAGCAAAGGTACCGACACCACCAGCCCCAGCTTGAATTAAAATCTTTTCTCCCTTTTGTAATTGCATAATGTCTGTTAGGGCTTGATAGGAGGTTAACCCAACTAATGGAATCGATGCTGCTTCTTCAAAGCTCAAATTTTTAGGCTTTAAGGCGATGTCATCTTCATGAACAGCGATATATTCAGCAAAAGTACCGATTTTACTCTTACGTGGACGTGCATATATTTCGTCACCAACTTTAAAACGAGTCACCTTTGCGCCAATCTTTGCAACGATACCTGAAAAGTCATTCCCTAAGATAAGAGGCATTTTATATTTTACTAACAATTTCACTTTCCCATCGCGTATCTTAAAATCAACAGGATTAATACTAGCTGCATGAATTTCTGCAAGTATCTCATACTCGCTAATTTCAGGTGTGGGCATTTCTGCCAAACGCATTGGAATTTTCCCATACCTATCAATAACCATTGCTCTCATTGCCTATTCCTCCAAATAATATCTATTTAAATTCCATCATTTCAATAAAAGTTCTGCATGAACTTATCGATATCGAACACAAGCGTTCTTAATAAACCTAATTCTGTACGTACATTAATATAATAATAGTTTTTTGTCCCTTCTTTTCGCATTAAAATAACACCAGCATCCCGTAAAACCTTAAGATGATGAGACACAGCAGGTCGTGAAAGATGTGTTTGTTCAGTGATTTCACCCACACGTAAACCCGTTTGACAATCCGTCCCCATTAGAACTAACAAGATCGATTGACGTGTTTCATCACCAATTGCCAATAGAACTTTTTGACAATTAATAAAATCCTCTTTGATTATTTTTAGTTGGTCCTGTTTATTCATTCAGTAAAATACCTCCAATAATCGGTTTAATCGTTTAAGTTGATGAACCATTAACTGTATACAACAATATACGATTGTTATGTTAGGTGCAATATTGAGAAAGCAAATCGAGACGATTACATAGAGGAGAAGCATCATTAGCTCTTAAGCTGCAGCAACTTTATTATTCCACACTTGCTCGGTTAATTAGAATAAGCACAAGATAAGTAATCTAGAGGTCTTCTAAAAAGTAAAAAGCCCTGAATTGAATAGTAAATTTATTATGATTCAAGTGTTTTTCTTTTCCTGTCTACTTTATTCACAGTCAAGCTCATTATTTGGCCCTATTGTTGAACACAAGTTAAACAACACTTTTCTACTAAACTGTTTCCTTAGATTAATAAGAAAAAAGAGTTACCTAAACGAACCAGATTTCTAGTTTTATATAAAATTCTTAGGGTAAAGAAATATTATTACTATGACCTAAGGAGATGTAGCAATGAGCATTAGAGCGCTAGTTTTAAATTGCAGTTTGAAAGACAGCACGCAGCAATCCAATACCCGTGCGCTGATTAACGAGATTGTAAAGGTTTTTGATGAAAACAGAGCGGAGACAGAAGTGCTCAGGATGGCTGATTATAATATCGGCTTTGGAATTACCCATGAAGCAGTGAACGATAAGGATCAATGGCCAGAGATTTTTGAAAAAGTAAAACAGGCGGATATCCTTTTGCTTGGCTCGCCGATTTGGCTTGGCGAACAGAGCAGCCTGGCCACTTTGGTTGTAGAAAGATTGTATGGTGGAAGCAGCCTAACGAACGAAAAAGGCCAGTACATCTACTATAACAAAGTAGGCGGAGTGGTTGTTACCGGGAATGAAGACGGTGCGAAAAACGTCTCAAGCTACCTGATTTACGCATTGTCGCATATTGGGTTTACGATTCCTCCAAATGTGGATACCTATTGGGTGGGGGAAGCGGGCCCTGGTCCATCCTTTATTGAGGCAAACGGGATAGAGAACGATTTTACGATGCAACACGCTAAAATAACTGCATACAATTTACTTCATTTTGCCCGCTTGCTGAAAGAATATCCGATTCCGGCAGAAGGAAATGTGAATGAAAGTCGATAGTAAGGTGGTTAGAAAAGTTTAAATTAAAAATTCAAATAACATGCTAAACTAGCAGTCCGATTGAAATAGTGTTGGATTGCTTCTTTTTTGAAAAAATCCGACCCTATTATTAGTTTCATAAAGTTATTAATAGTTATTTCCAAAAAAAAAATATAATAAAACATTCTTAATCTAACTGTCCCTTTGGCTTAAAAAGAAAAAAGGCTTTACTCCTTCTTGAAGTAAAGCACCTTAGTTGAATAAGATATATTTCACGTTACCACTTCACTGAAGTCCAGAACGCTTTAATAATCATTAATTATCGATTTTATACCACTTTAAATCTTCGGGAATATTAACTTGATTTACGTTTTTGGGAAGGCCGTAATAATAAAGTGCTTTTCCCTCTTTATCCAATGCGGTAGGATTTAGAAAGTCTATTTGTTCACTAAACAGAAATAAGAATGATATACGTTCACCCTTATGTATTTCTTTTCTTTCTCTATTAGGCTCTACACCAGCCTCTATATAAGCAACTTTTTCATCATTTGATACTACACTTAATAGAGTTGCTGCATCTTTTTCAGTTGTAAAGCTGAACCCACCAACCGTTTGAAGTTCATCTGAACTATAAGGAATATTTGTTGATGAACTACTTCTAAAGAACAACCCAGACTTTTCGGATAATACGGATTGGTATAACTTTTCTTCATCACTCTTAAATAAAAAAATAACAGATGAGCCTGTATTATATTCCTCAATCATAACTGCATCTTTTAGAAGAAATGCATTAGCTTTGGCAGCACTGATTGATGTAAACCTGTATCCACTAACAAAAAATATTAATATGATTCCAATTAATATTGATATAGTTATCTTCCATTTTTTCACAACTAATCCCCACTTTAAGCTTTCGCCCCTTTAATTTGTTATGCAATTTTATAGATTTTAAACGTTTTTTAATTTTTATGGGAGTTGAATAAGATTTTTATATTGTCATTATTATCGTAAGTCAACTGATTCTCTTGGAATGTGGTCTTTAGCGAATCTATCTTGTAAATAGAATCTTAGAATATGTCTCTTTTATCATTTTCCAAAATCATCTTTCTTGCACTCTCCAGACTATCTAGTCCAATTCTGTTTTTTACTGGTGCAAATTCGTTCTCCCTTATTACTTGTAATACTGACATATTCTCAGCATATCGAAATATATCGAAATAAAACTTTTCGAGTTTATATCCATTTGGGTTAGTATTTTTGAATGTGTGACCAATTTCATTAACTGAAGGGATAACTTTATGAGCAAAGTGATAAGGGAGTTTGACATCCATAGTTTTCTCAAGGAATGAAAGTTGAAAAAGATGAATACCTATGTTTGCATTTGTATATTTTTCCCCCAGACTCTCTTCTTTACTCATTTCAGAGTATTCAATAACTGAAGGCTTACCTTCAGATAAGCAAAAAACCCCTACTTTCTCACCTGGTTCTCTCTTTTTTACAGATTTACTGGATACTTCTGCACCTTTTATATCAGCAAAACCAATAAACAATGGGTCTGCAACTTGAACAAGAACATTATCAATATTATTAAAAAATACCCACTTAATACCCTTCCTTTTTAGGTCCTCAAGTATCCCACTTGACTTCATTGAAGCAAATACACCCCCATTTCCATTAGGAGACATAGAGATTTTTGACTTACTCTCAAGAATGATTTTCCCATTTGGAGTTAACGTTGGAATAAGGTCCTGCTTAAAGAAAAAAATTTGTTTCCGATTACAATTGAAATAATCGTTGTCTTTGAAAAACTTCTTCGTTTCCAATTCATTGATAGGGCTGGTCATAATATACCAGGGAATAATAGATTTTGTTTTTTCTTCAATCTTTTGCAGTCTCTTAGCCTGTAAACCGAAAAGCGATTGATTGGAACCAACGCCAATGCTAACGGTTCCTTTAGGTCCATCATGTCCGAGTCGAGTTCCCTGACCTCCTGCGATAAGTACCACCGCTACTTTCTTTTCTTTTAGAAGATTAAGTCCGTGTTCTTCATACATCTTTCTTTTTGAGTCACTGAGGCTTAAGACAGATTCATATTCGATAGGAAGAATTTCTCGTTTACTATTGTTTGGTGGAATAGAAAGTTGATTGGATGCAACTTCAATATCTTCAAAATCAATTTCATTTATTTGATTTATTAAAGCTTCTTTCTCTTTTGTCTTTAATACATTATAAAAGGAAAGAAGATGCCCTTGTCCAAAACGATTTATTTTTTCTTTTATATATTCAAATCTTTCCATGTCACTGCTCCTTAGATTATTTTTCATATAAATGCCTTATCTGTATATTCGTAACACATATGCTGAAATCCTTCTTGTTCTAACTTGCCAGTACAAAAAAAGGCTTTACTCCTTATTGAAGTAAAGCACACGTTAACACAATAATATGTTTAGTCATTGTAATATCATGCTTTTTAAGAAATCAATTTTTTTAAGATCTTTATCATTATTTTTATCTGCTCGGTAACTATCCTTAGACGAAGACTCGTAAACTGATAGATATTGCTCTGGATTTAGTAAATAATATTTTACTTCCCCCTTTTGATGTAATTCTAATTCCTCTAATTTTACTCCTGCGAAATCTGGTAACGTATCAATAATGCCAAATTCAACGGATAACCCTTTTTTAGAAAACTCATGCTCATGCAAATCAATTAGGGTATACTCCATTGAAATCATGATTTTCATAATATCATCCCAATTAAATATAGATATTTCAGGCGGTACTTCCCATCCTCTTTTATCGCCAGGTACATGAATATCTAAGTCTTGGGTATTCCACCCTTGTCCCGTAACGATTTCTAAACCAACTGAACCCATTAACAAAGGAATAATTTCAATTTTATTTAGTTTTTTTGTAATTTTAATAAACTCATTAAACTTGTTATTCTCCATTTGTTCCTCCCCCTTTTCTAATTGCACCTTTACCATGTTCAACAAGCCTGCAGCTTTAGTTGAACAAGAGAAGAAAACTTTATTATCAACTCTACATTTCACTAAAGCACCATAATGTATGCCACTGCATGGGGTATGATTTCTTCAGCCAAACTGTTACGGTAAATTCACATGCCTATTAACCGAGCTTAAAACAAGTCGTTAGTTCAATAAGAAAAAGGCTTTACTCCTACTTGAAGTAAAGCTTAGTGCAATAGAAGTTATCACGATTCTACTCGGTAGTAGCCTCTGTAAAATACAGATTTATTTGGTTTAAGTAGGATTAATAATGAATTAACAATATCGGAAGAAGAGATTATTAAATTGAAACAACTGATAAATAAAATGAGGGCTTTGCTATCACCAGATACAAAGAACGAAGTAATAGCTGGGATTACCGATAATACGATAAAAGGTAAACTCATAAAGACCAAAAATCTTTTCTTAGAAAGAATTGCATTTGTATTAAGCCAAAAATATATTCCTCTGAAAGTTAAGCTAATATCACCTTTATTGTTTATTACAAGAATATGAAGGGCCTCGTGTATTAAAAAAACCAAAACAATGATTAAGATAAGGGGAAATTTTGTTATATGATTGAAGTTTTCCCCGAAGAACCAATAAGGTACAAGAAAAAAAGTAACCATTAATAGATAAACGAACTTCATATAATGCTTTCGAAACCAAATATTTTTAATGAAAGGTTTCCATTCTGACAAATCCAGACTTATCTTCGGCAAATTTTGAAACCACAATATCATAACTGTTCCTGCCTTTTCTATAATCTAGTTCCGAACGATTAATAACATATAATGCTTAGAAACTTTTTCCATCCATACCATCTTATCCTTCTGAAACTCTTCTTCCGCATTAGTTCAATAAGAAAAAGCTACCCTTACAGGCAGTCACTTGTTTAACTAAAGCACCAGTTAGCTAGTGGCAAGACTACTTTTAATCTAACGGTGTTTTTGAATTACGCCGTTTGTTAACTTCAATCGTAATGAACTCCGGCAAATAGCTAGGAGTACATCCTTTTGCTACTATTTCATCTTTGTAAAGACCCGTTTTCTCACCAAGTTTAATACAACGTGCACGATTCTTTTCATCATAAACGCCTATCCAGCCTGCTGTGAAATTCATAGCCCATTGAACTTCCGGTTCTTCCTGCGTAATATTAGCTTCTAATGCAGATAGCAAGTCTGTAGTGTTATCAGGCGGTGTTTGTCCAGTCCATCTCAATCGTCCTTGATAATACCAGAAAGCTCTCCTTTGAAGAGCTGAAGGACTATTTTCCCATGACTCCATCAATGCAATTTTCTTTTTGTCTTTGGTGAGTTGATTAGCCATTAACCAATCCATTAAGTTATTTCGCTCATCAAAAGTGTGAGTCTGCATGTCCTTATCAAGCTTATTTAGCACATCTTGTGAAAGAAGTTTTTTGTCCATAATTAAGATTGCTAATAGTCTGGGCAAAAACTCTTCTGTTGACCAAAGTTCCATAGCTAGTTCGTGATCTTTTTTAATGTCCTTCGCGATTTTTCGTAAGTCGCCTAGCTTAGTTTTACTATTGATCTGAGGTAGAATGTTTTCTGCTTTTGAAGATCGTTTTATTTCTGTATCTGTTTTTTCATCCATTTTATACAACTCCTTTATTAATGCACTGTTTCATATTATGTTCTTGACGGGATTTATCAAGAACTTAATTTCTTTATATGTCTTTTTGCATCCCATTTATAGTATTCATCAAAAACCAATTCTTTACAGAACCGAGATTTAAGTGAAGAAAAAAGAATATATCAATAAAACAACAATACCTATTATTCCTGCAACAATAAATGGTATTCCAGAAACTGGTCTTCTTTTAATTCGTATGTAATATCATATAAAAAAGGCATGACTACTCCCAGGACAAACAATGGAGATGGTTCTTGATTGACCTCTTAACTCAATTTAACATTCTGAAGGCTCAACCTTTTATAAAAAAAGTTTTTTCTGAGTCTCTTTTGTTATGTAGTTTTATATATTTTGAGGGTTTTACATTTTCAAGAGAGTTTAATAAGAACAGAGACGTTTAATAAACAATCGGTCCCGGTTGTGGATAGTAATCTCATATTCAACTAACCCCCCTCGGTGGATTGAATAACAATACTAATATTACTAATTTCCAGAGCACTTAAAATTCCACACAAAATGGTTGTTTGCTGCTATCAAGACAGTACTCTATTCTTTGTCTAAAATTATCTATAGTTATCATTTTCAAAGCCTGCTCAATAGGGAAAAAACCCACTTCTAAACTTTCTGGAGAAGTTGTTAATTTGCCACCAATTGGCTTAGCTAAAAAGAGAGTATTAAAAATTGACTTGTTCACATTTTGAAATACCCCGCAGAATTTAAGAACTTCAATATCAATACCTGACTCCTCTTTAGTTTCCCTTATTGCAGCATCTTTCAGAGACTCACCTTCCTCTACAATTCCACCTGGCATTTCCCAACCTCTCATAGGACCTTTTATAAGCAGAATTTCTTTTTGGTCATTGAGTACAATAGTTGCAGCTGAAACAAAGTGTTTAGAAGGTGTGTAAATTTGTGATGTGCTTTGTCCCAAGGTCATTTCCCCCCCCTTTTTGGTGTAAAGCTAAATTACTTTATTAATGGTGCGATTGTTGAACAAAAGTTTAAAAAAACACACTTGTTGCATTAGTTTGAGAAAAGAGTGTACCTCCAGACTTGAAGTAAAACCCTCCCTTTTTGCTTAATAATTTACATATACTAACTTATTCTACACAATCGCAAAAAAACCTTCTTCTTCAACTTACGGAGACTTTGGTTGAAGAAGAAAGTGTTTGGAAATACAACTCAATGAACTTTCATTAAAGCACTACGGAAACCAATTATTCTCCAAAATCAAATTCTACTATTTGTTTCGGACTTTAACTATACGTTTCACAATAAAACCAACTACTAACCCGATAGCAATTGGAAGTAGAGCAACTTTTGCATCTAAAATTGAACCATCCTTTTGTGGCTCATTTTGAAAAATTCCAAATTCAAATATAGATAAATCAAATATAAAGCCAATCAAATAAAGTAAAGCCATTGTCCCGAAAGATGATAATACTGGAAACCATAAAGATTTTCTCATAAAATACCTCTTTAATTTATATTTTTAAACAGTAAAATAATCTTTCCTTAAAAACAATAATCTTTACGAAAGTAGCGTTTCTTTTAAATGGATTATATCGGTACCTTTCATTTCATCAAGTTCTTCAAATGAAGTATATTCACGGCTGCTTTCACAGGGGCATACACCCGTTAGTTTAAGTTCAACATATCACAATAGATTACCGAAATCAGCTAGTTGTTTTGAAGGTGAAAATAGAATAGTGAAATGCTGACCATATTGAATTAAAACAGCTGTTATCTTAAGAAGAATTACGATTGGATAGTATCCATTTGACAGCAACAAGTAGATTATCTGGACACCTTTAGCCAGCCATATACCCCAAAATCAATTGTTAGACTATGGGAAATGAAGAGATATTAGGTTATTCAGGGGTACAAAGTATGGACTATTACTTTATAAGCGTACTGCCTATATCCAGTTTTCTATACATATTACCTTTTTAGCATGCGCATCTAGTTTCACTTTTTTGCCGATTGCTAATGGATGCATCGGATGGGTGTGACATGTATCAAACTCAGCTAGAATTGGAATGTCCAGTCCATCTAATTGTTCAATCAATAAATCTAATGGTCGTTTTCCTGTTTCCAAATCATCATAAAGTTCATGCTTTCCTAAAATTATGCCGGCGACTTTTTCAAAAACACCATGTAACTTAAGCATAGCGAAGTTTTTCTCCACAATTGAAGCATTTTTCATACAGTCCTCAATTAGTAATATGTCCCCCTGTTCAATTGTTGGAAAATATGGCGAACCAATAAAGCCGTACATTGCATTAACATTACCACCTATTAATCGACCCTCTGCTGCTCCACTTTGCCCCGTGATCCACTCATTACGATAGAGAATTTTTTCAGTTGTTTTTTCAAGCCAATTCACTGGCTCATCAGACCAAAATGGTGGCATCGGCACTTCGTATGGAAGCTTGTTTTCTTCCATGAAATATTGTTCAAAATAACGATATGTATTATTTACAAGAGGCTCAAATTCACCAAAAGAGGGAATAAGAGAAGGACCATAATATGTTGTAATTCCCGTTTTTGCATAAAGAGAAAGTAAAACAGCGGTGGCATCAGAATATCCAACGACTAACTTTGGATTTTCCTTAAATGCTTCATAATCAATATATGGCAACAAACTATTTGAATTTGTGCCACCAATTGTAGACATAATCATCTTAATATCTGGATTTCTTAATAATTTGTTTAGTTCTTCTGCACGTGATTTAGGTGATCCAGAACGATACACATCTGATTGCCCTGTCAATTCTCCTTCTACTATCACTAAACCTTTTTCTTCTATAAAAGCTTTAGCACGTTGAAAACGTTGATAAGCTGTAACTGTTGCAGGAGAAGACGGGGTGAATATTCCGACTTTATCTCCTTTTTTTAATCTTTGAACCATATTATGAACCTACTTTCTAATAATTTATAGATTACAATACATACACTTACTACGATTTTAACAAATATAAGGACTTAAACTAACATTCCTGTTAGTTCAAAAAGGAAAAGTGCTATCTTGGGGGCCATTTTCATCTAAAAAAAGGATATAACCAAGAAACAGTATATACTTTGAATATCAAGATGAATCTTGATATAGAAAACTTAGGAAATTATAATTCTAAAGAAGTACATACATGAAATTTTTAGTAGAAGAAAAGAAAATATATAAATAATTGCCTACTATTAGCGGGTTTTTTAAATTCCCTTGTTTGCTAATCCACACCAATGGTACAACATGAAATCATTACCTAATTACTTTGTCGGTACTTCACAAGTGACAGATGTTCCCACTCCCTATAAAGTTGCTCTTTCGAAAGTATCTTCCAAGGATTAAACATCGTTTGCCCATGTTTATTAAAATATAATTCTTCTCCAATATAATAAGCTGCATGTTGAATAGTAGCATTTTCATCTTTCCATATTACAATGTCTCCTTGGTGTAGTCCTTCATCTAAAAACTCCTCATAGTGATACTGTTTCAATTTTTCAAGAAATGTTTTTTGATGTATCCATTCGTAAATAAACCAATCTTGTTTCCCTTTTGAAATAGCAAATAAAACTGCCGCTAAGCAATTTGCACCTTGAAGATGACCAAAAGTATTGGCAAATGGTTTTAGAAAACTAGGTAAAGACTTTGGTGATTCCTCACACTCTCCTTTATCCCACCATTCATAAACCATTGTTGTAAGTAACTGTTCTTTAAGTGACTCGTCAAGCTTTTCCCACATGGAGCGCTGAATGACAACGTAACCATTCACCACATAACTTGAAGGTATTTTTTCTATCTCCTGTATAAATGTAACGGGGAGTACAAGCCCTCTCTCACTTTGCACTTGTGAATTTATTATTAACTGTTTTTCCTCTTCAGATATGCTTTCAATCCATTCTTTTTCAGCTATGATTACATATTGAGCGTTCTTTATATTCCAGTACTCATAACCATTTACATAATTTAATTGCCCATATGTGCTGTGATCATAAAACTCATCTATTGGCATTAATAATACATCTGTAAAGTCAATTTCATTATTAAGATCTTCTTTCGATAAGAAAAATAAATCTTTTTCTGGTACATAACTATCCATCCATGAAAGTAAGACTTTTTTTGTCGGTTTTATTTTCACTATGTATTCCTCCATGTTAATTTAACTGCTCATTGTTTGAAAAACTCAACTCATTAAAACTTATTAATCTGCTAGTCTAATTAACAGCTACTTTTGATAACCGTTTTTCATCCTCACCAACAAAAATCAGGATACCCAAAAATATAGTTGCTAAAGTTAACTTTTGGATTGAAAGCACCGGTTAGTTAATGTACACCGAGGAAGTATGATAGCACTGTTCCCAATTTTTAATTCCATTTAGTATCGCCCTCCATTTTTATAGTGTATCATCATTTATGGTAAAATTCAGAATACTATTTTTTGAAGTTGTAAATTCCCCAAAAACATCATTTAAAGATATTCCTTACTCAACTAACCTGTACCTTTAGTTGAATAAGAAAAAAGAGCTGTTTAATCAGCTCAATGGTCCTCAAGTAAAGCATACGTTAGATGAAGTTAAAATTACATAAACTGAAACTCATATCCTATATAGGTAAATACATTTTTGAATCCTATTTTTTCTGCAACTGCAATTGACGGTTTGTTTGATTCCATACAATCCCAATACGGAACAATATTATTATCCAAACAATCTTTTACAAAAGATTGAGCTACTTTTTGGGCTAACTTTTTTCCTTGATGCCCATCTAAAGTTTCAATATCTATACCATGTACATTTCCAACGACAAAACCTGAAAAACAAACACTTACTACCTCATTTTTGTAAACCATACAATACCCAATACCATCACTAAAAAATCTCTCAGGTGAAGGCCAAAACTCTAAAATTTTGGAGTGTAGGAATTCAATGTTTCTTATAGTATAATCATTGCTTTCAAAGAGAGTTTCACAAATTTTTACAACCTTATATTCTTGTTCAATTGCAAGTTCATAGTCAAATTTATAATCATCTTTTTGTAGCGTATATACCCTCTGATTCCAGCTTCCTAATTTACGGCTTTTAAGCACTTTTTTTATAGTTGTATTCCATTTTTCGTTATTACCAATACCTTCAAACCAATTTAATCCTACTTTTATAGCTTCTGGTATTATTATTTTATCAATGTAATTGTTTAGTTCATTATTGAACCGCTCATTTTTTTCATCCCCAAAAAAGATAAAGCCATCATTATTACCTAACCAAATAAGTCCTGAAGTAGGGAAATCAATATCATCTACAAATACGCGACCCGTATTTACTCCTTCAATTACTGCTTTTGCTTCTAATTGACCTTGCTCATACAATAAATCTTTACACTTATAGAATTCAAAATTTTTTAGCTCTGAAATCATACGCTCGCCCCCTTATCTAACACTAATACTTAGCATTCCAACAATGGATTACTTCTCCAACTAAACTGCCATTTCAGTTCAATAAGAAAAAAGCTGATTACCCATACATTATTCTTCAACACTTACTTTTACTTGGAACCTAAATAATTGAGGACTAAATCCACTCGCTCTTTTACCGTATAGTCCCCTTCTATTCTCAATATTGGGCATATTAAGTCCGACATCCATTGTTCGTGTAACATTTTACTCCTAACTTCCATTCCTGCTTCATCATATAAAGAAGCCCATTCCAAAAAAGCCTTTGATTGGCCGTGTTTACTACCACCAGCTAATATTTCATTACCGTACCTTTGAAATTCCCTTTGTTGCAATCTTTTGAGTCTTACATTTTGAGGAATCCATAAAAAAATAACTAAGTCAAAACAGGATTTAAATTCGTCACCCCAACCACATAGTGCCCCCGAAAGAACAAAGTTTTCATATATCGATAAGTCATGTTTTAGCATTTCTCTTCGTTCAGGTAATGGTCTTTGTTCTGTAAACTTAGTTATCCAAAAATATTCGTCTGTATCCATAGGAGTATAAGAAAGCTCCTCTGACAATGCTGTTCCGAGTGTCGAAGTTCCTGAACCAGCCGCACCAAATATATGTATATTTTTAATTGGAATCTCCCCCCTATAGTATCCATTTATAGACTTCAATTATATAGATAATGCTCATTTTTAGTAGAATTACCTTCTTCCATTGACCCGCCACATTAGTTGGAGTGTACCATTTCACAATGGATCGTCATATGGACGTGAAAATAGCCCATTAAAAGATGTACTTGCTTAACCTAATACCCCCGTCTGTTTGATAACTATTCGTACCCTCCTTTTGACTCTGGTAGTGATTTATATTCCCCCTTGCCTTTAATTTTATTAAAGACATAATCTCTCAACTCAATTAGTTGTTTTGCATCAGTTGTTGGTTCACAGTATTCCTCTGATAATAATTGTGTTATCGTTTCACCGTTTATAATAATTTCCCACGCATCCTCTCCGAACGGTTCTTGCAAACAAACCGATCCGTTTATAGGTTCAGGTGTAAATTTCTTTGTTTCGTCTATATTAATTTCTTTCATTTTCTCATAAATATCTTCCATTTCTTCTTTTGTTAAATTCAGCTCTGTGGTTACAGTACCATCTGCTATTAAATCCTTTGTTACAGTTCCTTTGAAAGTATTAATCTCATTCTTTTTTTGAACACCGAACTGAATAGAAAAATCAAAATCACTAGGCATATCCTTTGGCATTTTTGAAGTAGGAGAGTTGGTTACTTTTTTAGAAGTCTCGCTTTTGAATTCCTCCTCTTTACCACCTTGTTGACAGCCCCACAACCCTATTGATAAAAGTATTAAAGACAATATAAGCTTTAGTTCCTTCAATATCATCACTCCTTTAAAAATTAGACAAAATTTCGTAGTTTTCGTCGCAATGGACCTTGTGATAGATATAGTAGACCTTCCAAAAAGATGGTCTTGTTTCACTAAAGCACCAGTTTATTTAGGTGAAAATATATACAAGCCAAATTCATATTAATTTGGAAAATATACTTTCTAAATCATCCCAATTTTCACCAATCCATATGTTTTCTTCATTAAATCTTTTTAATGGCGAAGAGTTTTGTACCTTAATAGCTCGAACCCATTCTGCCTCTTTCCACCAAGTTAATTTTATTGAGCGTACTAATTTTTGAAGTGTAAGTTTATGATATTCTCGATAACCTTGGACAAATGTATAAACTTTATCTATATGTATTTGTCCATTGTCCACACAACACGATAAAATAGGTCTTGATATGTCAAATTCAGGATAAATAAAGTTCATCCTATCAAAATCAAGAATGGCTGTGACACTATTAGTATTAAATAAAATGTTATCTACAAATAAGTCCCAGTGACCCCAACCTTTTTCACAATCTGAGAAAATATCCAAATCATTACCTTCCAAAATTTTTCTTTGTATTTCTAAATTAGAAAGTATATTGGTACATTCAAGTCTAGCAGCTTCATCCCATCTCTTATGCCAATTTTTCAACATATTTTCCTTAGATCGAACATCCCAGTGTAATGATAACTGAACTGTATTATTGGAATTTAAAATTTTATGCATTTCTCCAATTTTTTTACCTAAACTATACATTTGTTCCTCGTTTGCTGTTCCCGCCTGAATATTCTTTCCTTCACATAATTCCATCAGAACAAAACGCTCACCATTTAAAGAGTGTATTACATACTTTTCTTTATGTGAGTAAAGTTTTGGACAAGGTGTACCTTTCTTATGTAGCTTACTTTGAAGAATTAGTGAAGTTTCTAATCCATGTAACATTTGTTCAGGATAACGAGTTTTGTTATATTGTTTTACAAATAAATCGCCTATGTCGGTTTTGATTTTCCATTTTAAATTCATATAACCTAATTCAATTGGAGAAAAATCTAGAATATTAAACCCGAATATAGTAGTTATTGCTTCAAAAATATCGCCCCTAATATCCTCAGTAGTAAAACAGGTCATTATTAGTTCCCCCCTTACCTCTTCGCAAAATATATTCCAAATCTTTATCTACAAAATTGCCTTTGGATGAAATCAGGCTTTTTATCCATATCTATTTATTCTAGAAGTCGAGAAAGTACTCCTTTTTTAACTAAACTGTTACTTTAGTTCAATAATTAAAAGCTTTACTCCTTCTTGAAGTAAATCACAAGTGAGTTCAAGAAGAAAATGTCTTTTCTGTTAGTTCTTTAAAATCAATAACCATATCTAAAAATAGATTTTTCTCTTCTAAATACGGTAAATGATTGCTACTTTCAAAAATATATAGCTTTGAGTTTTTTAAACCCGCATTGATTTCTTCAGAAAAAACCAAAGGACATTGGGCATCATACTTTCCGCAAAAAACAATTGTGGGTATATATACATTTTGGAGTTCACATTGAATATTATAGTTAGGTAGCTCCTTAAATGAATAATAATCTAATCTACTTTGTACAACTTTTCCGCTACTCGGTTTTTTAAAGTATTCGTCTCTTTTTTCAAGGTTGTATAAAGACATATCTGTCCACTCCCTGTTAGCATTCCGTCTCTCTTGCAATGTAGAATTAGGATCCTTCAAAACAGAAAATATTTCTAACAACCTTTTGTTCAGAGGACTATTGGGACTATACATACTACCCTCATCTCTCATATATTCTTTATTTGAAGTTGCTCCACCTACTAATAATTTTGTCAGAGAATCAGGATACATAGTTGCGTAAACTAAACCAAGCATTCCTCCAGTTGAATGACCTGCAAAGCACCATTTATAATAATTCAGAGCTTCTCTAATAGCCTCCAAATCTTTAGAGGCTTCTCTCATACTTAGTTCCTCTTCATTTTCAGCTTTACAAGAGTTTCCTGCGTCTTTTAAATTTATTAATAAAACTTTAAATTGAGTTATAAAAGTGTCTGCAAAATAATATCCCAATTCATTAAACTCGCTATATAAATGAGTTATGCATAATTGTTCGCCTGTGCCTTGCGTAAAAATTTCAAATTCCCCTCTTCTTGTATTAATTAATTGTTTCTCCCACATAAAATCTCTCCTAATAAATTATTTAATATATCTAAACTTCAATAAATTTTAGAAAATCCCTTCTTTTACTTTTTCTTATTGAAATAACCTAAACCATTAGCTTAAAAAGAAAAAAGAGCTGCCTAAGCAACTCAATATCTTTTACTAAAGTACTCGCTTATTCTTCTTGTCTTTAATAATCGTTAAAATGTAGTTTCTGCTTTGCTTAAGGCATCAGCACTCTCAATTTACTAATATTATGTAGTTAACACCATCAACCACGTGGTTTTCGACCTGCTACCTAACTTCCTCCAAAGTACAAAAAGGACAACACTCCTGTTACAACTTCAATATTTTCAATAACAAAACAATTAAGATAGTCTCATCACCATCATGTCTGCGTCTTTTTATTTTTATTTTGTAGGTGTAAAGCCTTTATTTCCATTAATATAATGCATTAACTATAATACAAGGGCAATTTTTAGAAACTATCTTGTAAGAAAAATTGACAGGAGGTGACAAAATGGAGTTAACACAACTTAAAGGAAATTACGATGCCATATTTAGTTTAGGGGACCTTTGTTTAACATCTATTCAACTAAAAAAGCATAATTTAAGACCCTATTCAGGTGTATTCGATTGGATAGCAAGTCCAGATTTAGCTAAAGTAAATGAACTTTTTGAAAATCAATTTTTGGATTTTTTTGCATCTAAAAACTTAAGAGTAATTGGATATGCCGATGACAACATTTGTGTATCCGATGATGGCTATAACCTAGTGTCTAATCATGATTTTGGTATTGAAGAAAACACATTGGAACACTTAGGTTCTTATTCGGATGTCATGAAAAAATATGATAGAAGGATAAAAAGATTACTTAAAGAAATGAAATCCGCAAAAAGAATATTGTTTGTTAGGACGGAAGGGACTCTGCAAGATGCAGCGGTTCTACAAGAAGTCTTATCAAAAATTGTGAAACGTGATTTCAGTATATTGTTAATAAATCATACGCATGTATCTGGGTTAGTAGAAAGATCATGGCCACTTGAAAAAGTATGCTCTTTAGAGTTTCCTAATAAAGATATATGGGAGGGCAATCATGATCTTTGGGAAGCCGTACTTAGTGGAATTCACTATAAGCCAAGATTTATGTCACGTTTTTTGAAAATATTACAATAGAGGATGAAAACCACGTTACCAAATTCAAGGATACTAGTGAAGGGGGAGCAGGTTCATACAGTTATCTTTCTCCCCCAAAAGAATTACAATTTTTTCGAGGAATGAAAATAGTCGAGTTCTTATGCAAAGAAACTTTGAAGATGATAGGTCGCATTTCTTTATAGGCGATATACGAGACAGATGCTGTTAATCCAGCCTGCTCTATGATTGACTATGTTTTTCATTTTGCTGTATTGCAAGAAAAGGTGAGATAATTCACGAAGATGATATACCAATTCCAACTATCCTCTTGGATACGAAACAAAATTTAACTACTAAAAAAGAAATATCCGCGTTCTAAACTACTGGCCGATTCTTCAAGTAAAAACTTTAAACTGTTCCCTAGTGTAAGTACGGTGTATCTAGGATGCAATCACAACTGATCAAGTCCAAAATCATTTTTAAGTTTTAAACTTATCCCCCCTCTAACCGATGTGGTCCTCGAGATAAATGGAAGAAGATAAAAAATAAATAGCCCAGTTCAAAAAATTGAGCTATTTATTTTCATATCTTATTTTACTAAACCACCCGTTAGCTGAATAAGAATAGTGACGCTTATTAAACAATCGCACCTGATTGCGGAATATCATAAGAACATGTCTATTCAAAAAGCATTATTAATATAAGCTATTTGGAAATCAATTGTTTTCAAGAATTATCAAATCGAAAAATAGTCTTTTGCCCATCAAACGTTTCCCCTCTTATCTCAGTGTAGACTCCATTAGTGTAATTTGATATTGACCTCCTCCAAAATTTTTGTCCAGCAATGTTTTTCTCTAAAGGGTTAGTAAACAACTCCCAAGCCCCTTTAAATTGGTCAAATACTATATTTGCTGCTCTTTCAGCGATACCTTTCCCTCTTAATGATTGAATTAAAAAGAACTCATTTACAAAATAGTCAACTCCTTTACTACAATGTGGTGGGGTCGCTATTAGGATAAACCCTGCTGGTATCCCATCTACTAAAATTACGTAAGGGAATAAAACTTCTGGCTTTTCCCACCAAATATTTTGAACCTCATACTGATCATTTAATGTTCGAAAATCGTTACTATCCTCATATATCCCGTGAACATTCGGAATTCCTCCATAATGTCCTGATAGGTCATATAGGTATAAAGGATATAAGTTTTTTATAATATATGCTTCATCTTTATCTGTTAAATGAACATCAATTTTCATAGGCTTCTCCTTTTAATATAGACATAAAAACATATGTATAAGTTTTCATTTAAACAATTAATCCCATTTTAATTTTCTTCATATTTTTTTCTGCATTATTCAGTCCTAATATTTTCATCAAAAATTATGCATATCCTGACCTCCTAAACTGTCTTAATCATCATCCTGCGTACTTATATATGTAATTATAATAAAAGTAAACCAATGAAAATATATAATGAACTATTATAAAATATACTTTACACAAAAAAGTCACATCAGATTTAGTCCAATGTGACAAATACAAACTATTTCTTTGAGTAAACAATTTTCTTAATACTATCACGAGAAAGAAAGAATCGATCCGAAAGTTGATCTATCTTTATACCGTCTAAAAATAAT
The DNA here is from genome assembly GCF_038003085.1 of Psychrobacillus sp. FSL K6-2836. Taxonomy (NCBI): domain Bacteria; kingdom Bacillati; phylum Bacillota; class Bacilli; order Caryophanales; family Bacillaceae; genus Psychrobacillus; species Psychrobacillus sp. FSL K6-2836. The sequence goes on along the minus strand of NZ_JBBOOM010000002.1, from coordinate 6,196 downwards.
TGACGGATCTCATGGTTTCTATCGTTCAAATAAATTTTACTTCCAGAATTTTCTCCCCATTTCTTCCGTGATTCCTTAGTAATAGGGACGTAAACCATTTCTCCATTTACATACTTCTGTATTTCATTCAGTAATTCTACTGGAAAAATGCTTTCTGCATTTACATACTTCATGTTAGATTCGCTCCTTAAAATAGATGAAATTTTTAAGGTAGCAAAGCCATTACTACAAACAATAATCACACTTCAGGTGGAAACCAATTTCTAGCTCTATACAAACAACCACCTTGTTCATAGTATAAACTTTGCATAGAGCTGATCTTTAAACTTCTCATAATCCTTGTCATACCGAACTTCCCCCCTTTACGTAATTCTACCGCAGTACATTCTTATTAATAAATTCGATAAGGACTGCACGATATCCTTTGAAATGATAGACTAAATCCACGTCAATAAACTACACCTAATTATATTTCCTAAGTAAGTTACTCAACAATCAGGTCCGATTAGTTGAACATGAATATCTCATAATGTATAAAAAAGAGCTGAAGTTGTACACCACAGCTCTAAGGTCTTCCGCTCGTTTATGATCCTTTGAAACTCCGAGGTCGGTATATTTTCATTTGACATTAATATCAAAAGTAAAAGTTTCTTTTCCTTGAGCCCATGTTGTATTAAGTTCATAAATATAGTAGCCCTCTTTTGATGGTAAAGTAATTTTATTATCTTCTATTTCAACACTGTCAATTGTTCCATCTTCATTTAGTTTCTTTACCGTAATGGAAGTAGGATTTTGATCAATTTCAAATTTTAATATATCTCCTTTGCCGACTTCAATTGTTTCGAAAAGTTCAGCTAATTCATTTATATCGTGAATACTTTTTGTACTAATTTCTATATCGTCCTCTTTCCACTCGTAATTACTTGGCATCATTGTATATTGTTCGTCACCTATGATCACTTTTCCTTCTGGCTGACTAATAGTACCGTTTGGAAATCCATTACAGCCTGTAATAATTACAGTAATTAAAATGATTAAAATTATTTTCTTCATTTCAATACTCCTCTTTCATAGATTTTCACTTACGCCACAGCTTTCAATGCTCCTTTTAGCTCAATTAGAAAATTGATAAAGGTGATGTTTAGAAAGATTCCGGTAAAAACTACTTTTTAGGAAGAGCCATATTATTAATTGATTTATTGTTTATTAATAAAATAATTCCTAAAATAAAAGGAAATAAATATATTAATAACATCGTTTTATCTAAGAATTTAAGCATTTCATAATCTTGAAAATTAAAATTTCTTCTTATATGCACTATAAAATTTAGAAAAAATAAAAACCCGTAAATAACTGTTGTTGTTAGTAATTGTTTTTTTGTAGACAATGTCAAGGTTAATATAAGAAAAAAAGTTGTTAGTGCTGCTAAAAAAACGAATGATTTTAACTCTTCCATGCTATATGTGACTGGTATATAAGTAGTTAATAATAATTTCCTCAAAAAACAAAAAATGAGTAAAACTAGTGAGACGAATACGCTTATTGTAAAAGTTATAATTTGTCTAAGCTTCATAAATACTCAACTCCTCAATATTTTCATCAACTATATTTTGCTTTAACTCAATAAGAAAAAAGGCTTTACTTATCTTGAAGTAAAGCACCTGTTAGTTAAATATGAAACTCAGAACCTGTGGGAATAATAACACAGTAATTGAACAGAAAATAAGTATTTGAGAAACTATTTTCGGGTGTTTTTATGTTAACTAACTTTAATAAGAATTTTTTACTTCTTCTGTTTCTTACGGTAGAAAAAACGCCATATATAAAAGATCACCCATGCTATCACTAACACTAAAAAACGAATATATTGATACTTTTGATCACCGTAAAATATAATGAGGCTTCCTATAATAAACGCTGGTATCACCAAATAAAACCACATTCTTACTTCCTTATTTTTAAAACTTAGTTCAAATCGTTCACTCATATACTTCACCTACTATCCACCAAACCATGGCTCTTTCTCGAAGGGATTCTTAGCCGCATAAGCAACAGTTCATTTAAGTGTAATTTCTTCAAGAAGTTCATTTACTTTATCTCACTTTTTTTATTTTGCACTAAAAATACTAATACCAGATACTACACACAACAATAATAGTAATAATAATCTTAACCAATCCATTGTGAGCCAGAAGTCTCCGCCATCAACAATATCGGGGCTTAAACCATACTCATCAACAAAAATACCTAAATTCCAAAATAATTTTAGCGAAATAATTAATGAAAAAAGACTTAATGAGAATACTATAATTGATAATCTCCGTTTTCCCAATGTAATCCCCCTTTTGAAGTATTCTGCTCAGCTAGTGAAAAAGCGCTTCTACTAGAAACGGTCCCTTTAATATAAGTATAATTTTTCCCATACTTATCACCGAAATCTTCTTAATATTACGGAGGTGATCTTTGGCTATTGTATATGATATTTTAGTAATTTTTATTGTGCATAGATTTGTAGTAGTTCATAATAGCCCAATTATTCATCTGGATCATTAAAAGAAAACACATACATATCAACGTCTAAAATTGCATTTATTTTTGCAGCGAACTTACTAAATTCAGGATAAATCACTAATGCTGGAGTATATCCATCGTAAATTTGAATTACTAATTCTAGACGTATATCTAAAATAAGTTCTTCTTTTAATTGATTAATCGTTTCAGTCTTTGATTGGAATACTTCTAAAAGCGGACGCAATACGTCTTCTGTATATAATGTTTCTTTAGTTTCTATTTCATAATGCCAAGCAGTATATGACCGTAATAACTGATTTATAGGATGGTTAGGCTTTACTCGTTCTCCTACCCTCCAAGTTTTCGTAGGTTGCACGCCTAGTCTTTCTGTAACAACATCTAAAGGAAAATCATCATTTCCGCTAAATTGAATATATGTATATAGCGATGTTTTGTCCATGAGAACCTCCTGCGCTAAGTTTAACTATCGAAATACTATCGTTTCCTCTTCAACTAACCTGGCGCTATTCTTTAGAACGTTCCAAACAAAAAGAAGTTCCAATTTTAAGTGAATATTCCATTTGTATTAATAAATTTCCTTTTTTACTATTTAAAATATAATTATATCGATATTCCTGCCAATTATGTGTGGGGAGTTGTTATGAGAAAAGTCACGACATATAACCTTGTTTATAATGCTGCCATATTGGTTGAGGAAGGTATCGGTTATTAAAGAAAAACAGCAAGCTTATTTCCCTTTCGACTGTATCTTTTCAATGCTGGAAGGGACCATTTTGATTTAAATCAATTACGCCTCAGCGTAAATGCGTCCAGATTTTGAATTGCGCTTGTGGCCAACAGGAAGTTGGTCATGTAACTGTTGCCACAGGGCGCGGCGAGACATCCGCAGGAGCAGGGAGTCTGAACCCCTTGCTGACTTGAAATGATTCTGGCAATCAACCCGCCACTTTTAGAAGGGGGTGTCTTCTACTGAATAAAGTTTAACTTGTTGACTAGTAGGACGAACAATCATATCGCTAATGGACATACGCTCAGGTGTATCAATTGCAAACTTTACTGCGGATGCAATGTCTTCACTCATCATGTCGTCCTTCTATGATGGGAGCTGTCGGCATGATACCTGCATCGTTATACAATACATTTATCAGAGTGGTTTTCCCCCTGTTCTTCCTCTATATAGACTTTGCGATAACTTCACATCTTTTTATAGCCCAAATGTAATGATTGGAAGTATTTGCTGCGAAATAACTGTATAAATTACTTGTTTTTGTCCACTTATAGTATTTCTTTGTCATGATTTCTTCATTGGTATGGGATTTAATGAGACTCATTACTCTTCCATGGCTTAACTTCAATTTTTTTATAGCATGAGTTAATGGTACATCTTGATAGTTTTCCCAAATTCGAATATTTAGTAGCTGGATAGTACTCCATTTATAACCTGGAGCTGGCATAAAAGGAATATCTCCGTCCATACCTTCTCTATACCATCTCTCAAGCATCCCATGCCATTCGTACAGATGCATTAACACATCGCGAAAATTCTTATCTCTTTCCTGCGTTTCAATGGAAATGGTCCTTTTTCTGCCAGGTACAGATTCAATTATTTCAAGCAATGATTTAAAGTAATTGTCGCTATTCATTAATAGAATTTCTTTTTCAATTTCTGCTATCATGATAATTTTCTCCTTTAATTTAAGCCAATTTCATATTTTGTAATTAATCCACTTTGTTAGATTAGTTACCATTTCACAATGGAATTCGATATCTACTTGATATTTTGTCCGTAAAAATCTATTTCTTTACTGGCATATATAAGGATGGATTTAACTCAACACTTTCAATTACAATAGCAGTTATTCCTTTATCTGTTTTCGTTTCATGCCATTCATCTTTTTCCCAAAATACAGCATCTCCTGGCTGAACTTTAATATAATTTTCTATATCATTTCGAACATATCCTTCACCATTTATTACTACCAATAGTTGTGGTACTACTGCTTGATGGTATCCTACAATACCATTTTCTTCTAAGTGCATACATCCTATATTTACTGCTTTATCTGTTTGAATAACACGAGACATTATAAAATTTGAATTAAATTTTGAAATCCTCTTACCAGAATCTTTACTAAATTTATAAAACTCCATTATGTACCTCCAAAGAATTTTTATATAATACTTATTCACCCAAGTAGAACGAAAATCCTTCAATTAGTAGTAAACTCAAATTAACAAGAAAAAAGAGCTGAATGATCAGCTCTCCATTTTACTATAGCACTCTAGAAGTTTATGTAAGTATTTTGGTCATTATAAGGTCTACTTGTTCTTCATCACCCATATAAAAAGAGTGGGCTCCAGTTTGAACAAACCCCATTTTCTTATAAAAGGCAATAGCATTTTCATTTTTATCCCATACTCCTAACCAGATTTTCTCTTTATTAAGTTCCAAAGCAATTTCCATTGCTTTATTTAATAGATATTTACCGAGGCCGTGTTTTTGAAATTTGTTCTTTATATATATTCTCTCGATTTCAAGTGATTCATCACCCATTTTTTCAGATTGAGCATCATTGATATTGAGCTTTAAGTATCCAGCGACTTCATTATTAATATAAGCCAAAAAGAATTGCGAGGAACTATTGAATAATTCTTTTTCTATTTGTTTTAAGTTGAATGCACTCTCCAAATAGGCTTTCATACTTTCAGGTGAATTCTGTTGCTTAAATGTCTCATTAAATGTTTCATATCCAACTTCTTGAATTATACGTGAGTCATCTAGGGTACATTTTTTTACATACATAGTCATTTGAATAGGTCGCTCCTTAATATAAATTAATAAATTCTTTTGTTCCCTTTTTTTACATATTCCCAGTCTTTTTCGATATTTTTTCTTACTCTATACAGAAAATTGAAAATGGTTTCTGCTTCACTCTCGGAAAATCCCTCTAATGCAACGATATTAGAATAATCATTTTCTCTTTTTATGAGTGGGTAAACGTTTTTCCCTTTCTCTGTTGGAAATAGATTTTTGTTTTTTTTGTTATGCTCATCCTCTTTCTTTTCAATAAAACCATTAATTTCAAGTTTTTTAATAGCGCGAGCTGCTGTTGTTCGATCTACTTTTATCATCTCTGCTAACTTTTCTTGAATGATTCCTGGGTATTCACATATTCGCACAAGGTACAAATATTGGCCTTTTGTAAGGTCGTATTCTTTAAATTCAATATTACTTACAGAATCTAATGCCCTTGCTATCATTCCAATTTCACGTAGTATTTCCTTCATAATAAACTCCTTAGTTTATTTTTTGTTGCAAATGCAACAAAATTGATATGTATTAAATTTAACTTATATATGTTGCATTTGCAACAAAAAAATAAGGGTATCCAGGTTTACTTTAGTTATTGCTACATCCTACCAGTAGGTCAGGAGCTGTTTCATTCTGCTCAACTTTTGTTGTACCATTTTATATATTTTGAAATAGCAGAAAAGAGTTTGGGACAGAAGTAGAATTTTTATTGGATAAGGAGAAAACTTTACTAAATAATGGATATTTAATAAAATTGATTGAAATGGAGGGGCGACTCCTACGGGAATAGCGTGATGCCTGAGACTACAGGCTCAGGCCACGCCCGTGGAAAGCGTCCCTGGAATGGAAATC